>DYJG01000143.1:0-4460 GCA_020723225.1 Desulfobacca acetoxidans
ATATGAATGTTAATAACCAGTTATCCCTGGCTTGGGCTTAACCGGACAGAATTGAGGGGAAAAGGTTAAAAGGGGAAAAGGAAAAAAGAATGAGGCTTTTGCAAAATGCATGTTTGGTCCTAATTCTCTCTGCGCTTTCTCTGCGTCCTCTGCGTCTCGGTGAAAAACAGGCAGAATTTACCGCCGAGACGCAGAGGGCGCAGAGAAAAGACACGCAGAGAAAATAGGTTTGCAGAAAGCTCGAATGATTATCCGATTTTTTGCTTTTCCTTTTTCCCTTTTAACCTCTTCCCCTTTTCCCCCAAACTCTTGGATTGATTGACGGGGAACCTGCGATTTGATAAATTTTAACTTTAACGAACTTTTTAATCTGCTCACCAATAAGGAAAATACAACCTTGATGATACGTTTTTTGCCAGTCCTTTTGCTGACTTGCAGTCTGTTGCTGCCGTTGCCGGCCTGGGGCGCGCCCACCCCTGAAGAAGTGGTGACCCGCGTGCAGGCCCAATATGACCAGGCCGGAGGCTTCAAGGCCCGCTTCCGCCAGGAGTCCCGCCTCCAGGCAGCCTCCCAGGGGGAGAAGGCCGAGGGCCTGCTCTATTTCCAGAAACCCTGCCGCATGCGTTGGCAATACGAAAGCCCCCCGGAGCAGAAAAAGGAAATTGTCGCCGACGGCCGGGAAGTCTGGATGTTTATTCCCCAGGACGCAGTGGTCATGGTCTATCCCATGAACCAGGTGATGCGCTCCGATTTGGTGATGCGGTTTTTTTCGGGAATGGGAGACCTGGGCAAGGATTTCCGCATCTCCTGGAACCGCCCCCCGGAAGGCGGGGGCAATTACGTGGTGGACCTCTTTCCCAAGAAATCGGAACCGGAATTGAAGCGCCTCACCCTCTACATCAACCCTGCTAATTATCAATTGGAAAGGCTGGAGTTCGCCAACGCCCTGGGGGAAGAGACCCGCTTTGCCTTCTCCCAGATGCAGCTTAATCTGCAGTTGGACCCCGGGCTGTTCCGTTTTACGCCGCCGCCGGGAGTGCAGGTGGTCAGGGAGGGCCGGGGTTAGCCCAGGCTTCTGCCTTAATCATGGAACTCAATAGCCAACAACAGGAAGTGCGCCGTTTATTGGCGGAGCGCCGGGCCATCATGCTGGCCCACAACTACCAGCCCGCGGAAATCCAGGACATCGCCGACGTGGTCGGAGATTCCCTGGAATTATCCATCAAGGCTTCCAAAACCGAGGCCGAGGTCATTGTCTTTTGCGGCGTCCATTTTATGGCGGAGACCGCGGCCATCCTCTGCCCGGATAAGACCGTGCTCCTGCCCCGCCTGGACGTGGGCTGCTGTTTGGCGGAATCGGTCAAGCCCGCCAAGCTTCTGGCCCGGAAGGCGGAACTCCCCGGCGTCCCGGTGGTCACCTACGTCAACTCCACGGCCGCGGTGAAGGCCGAAAGCGACATCTGCTGCACTTCCGCCAATGCCATTTCCGTGGTCAATTCCCTGGCCGCCCCCCGGGTGTTGATGATCCCCGACCAAAACCTGGCCCTCTATTGCGCCCGCCACACCTCCAAGGAGATCGAAATCCTTACCTGGGAAGGCTGGTGCAACGTCCACGACGGCCTCAGCGCCGAAGAAGTCCTGGAGGCCAAGAAGGCGCATCCCCAGGCCGTGTTCGTGGCTCATCCCGAGTGCAACCCGGAGGTGGTGGATCTGGCGGACTTTGTGCGCAGCACCAGCGGCATGCTGAAGTTCGTGCAGGAAGAGCCGGCCAAGGAATTCATCATCGGCACGGAAAAGGGCATTCTGCATCGGATGCGCAAAGAAAACCCCGGCAAGGTTTTTTATTCACCCTCCAAACGCCTCATCTGCCGCCCCATGAAGCGCATCACCCTCACCGACGTTATTGCCGCGCTCAAAGAAAACCGCCATCAGATCACGGTCCCGGAGGATATCCGGGTGCGGGCCCTGAAAGCGGTGGAGCGCATGTTGGCCGTGCCCCGGGATTGAGCCGGCCGGACGCAGGGCCGGAGGAACCTGAAGATTCAGGAAACCGGCAATTTTTTTCCCACGGTCTTAATTTTCTTCTAATTATTTTTGGGAAAATTATCGATGTTAAAGTAGTGGGTCGATTGTCATGGATCTGGAAGGCAAACTGAAGGGTATTCGCAGTTCATTGCACGAACTGGCCCAGCCGCTGGCAGCGGTCACCGGCATGGTTGACCTGTTGCTGCTGGAATGCAATGAAAATGACCCCATCTTCGAAGAAGTGCAAATGATCAGCGAGCAGTTGCAGAAAGTGCTGGAGATCGTCACCGAAATCCGCCGTCTGGCCCGGGAATCCGCGTGCCAGCATGGCCGCCTGGAAGTGGTGCGGGATCGGGAGTAAGACGGTTTTCGGTTTTCGGTTAAAAGAAAAAGATTATCAATAAGTTACATCGTAGAATCGAAATATTCCCCATAAATCGAACATCTCCACCTCTCCCAGATTTCCAATACTTCAGCAATCGACAGCTTAATCTCTCGCAAAGGCGCAAAGGGCGCAAAGATTATAAAAAACTCTGCGCACTTTGCGTATTTGCGAGAAATATCTTTTCCTTTATTCTGCTTATTTGTCATCACAGCTTCCTTGACACCGCCGGGGAAACCTTCCTAATATATCCCTGGAAGGCTTAGAGCAGATGAAACCACCTTGAAAAGCAACCTACTATACGTGGCGACATAAATAATTGCGCATTATTAATCTCTGGGCTCTCTGCGTCTCTGCGAGATAAAAAGGTTTCTCGCAGAGGCGCAGAGGCCGCAGAGAATGTCAACCGCGGTTAATTAAATCGTTCAGTATAGTAATCTTTAATTTTTTTATAAAAAACCGAAAACGGTATCTCCATGGTCCCAGACCTGCAACCCGCACCCCCGGAGGTGCTCTCCCGGATCAAGGAACTCCGGGAGCAGCTCCATTATCACAACTACCGTTATTATGTCCTCGATGATCCGGTGATCTCCGACGCGGAGTATGACCGGCTGCTGGCCGAACTGGAGCGGCTGGAGAAGGAATACGGCCTGGCCACCCCGGATTCCCCCACCCAACGGGTGGGGGCCGCGCCCCTGGACAAGTTCGAGTCCGTCCGGCACCGGCAGCCCATGCTCTCCCTGGAGAACGCCTTCAGCGAAACCGAGGCCCGGGAGTTTGACGAGCGCCTGAAACGCTTCCTGCGCGCCACGGATGATTTCCACTACGTGGCGGAGCCGAAGATGGACGGCTGTGCGGTGGAGCTGGTCTTTGAGCGAGGGCGCTTCACCGTGGGCTCCACCCGGGGGGACGGCATCCGGGGAGAAAACGTCACCCAGAACCTGAAGACCATCCACACCATCCCCTTGCAGATGTTGGAGAAAGAGATACCCGCACCGGAATTGCTGGAGGTCCGGGGCGAAGTCTACATGGACCTGGAGGAATTCGAAAAATTGAACCGGGAGCGGGAGGTCCGGGGAGAACCGGCCTTCGCCAATCCCCGGAACGCCGCGGCGGGCTCCTTAAGGCAGCTTGATCCGGCCGTCACCGCGTCCCGGCCCTTGAAGATTTATTGCTACGGCGTCGGCGAATTAAAGGGAGCGACTTTCCGCACCCATTGGGAGATTTTGGAAAATTTGCGGAAATGGGGCTTCCGGGTCAATCCTTTGATCGAGACCTGCACCGGGATTGAGGCGGCCATCGCTTATCATCACCGCATTGAGCATCAGCGCCACGGCCTGCCCTATGAAATCGACGGGGTAGTGGTCAAGGTGGACTCCCTGGCGCTGCAGGAGCGCCTGGGGACCAAGGCCCGGAGCCCCCGCTGGGCCTTGGCCTACAAGTTCGCGGCCACCCAGGAGACCACAAGGGTCCTGGACATCTTGGTCAACGTGGGGCGCACCGGCGCGGTCACCCCCATGGCGGTGATGGAGCCGGTGGAGGTGGGCGGGGTCACGGTCTCCCGGGCCACGCTGCACAATGAAGACGAAGTGGCGAGAAAAGACGTGCGGGTTGGGGATACGGTCCTGATCCAACGGGCTGGGGACGTCATCCCGGAGGTAGTAAAGGTTATTATCGAAGATCGTCCTGCCAACGCCCAGCCCTTTAAAATGCCGCAGGCCTGCCCGGTGTGCGGCACGGAACTGGTGCGGCCCCCGGGCGAAAAGGTCACCCGCTGCCCCAACCCCGACTGCTTTGGAGCACATACCCGGAGCATTATGCATTTTGCCTCAAAAACCGCCATGGATATCGACGGCCTGGGGGAAAAGATCATCCTGCAACTGGTGAACGCCGGGCTGGTGAAGGATGTCAGCGACCTCTACCACCTGACGGAGGGGGACCTCATCCCCCTGGAGCGCTTCGCCGAAAAGTCCGCCCAAAATATCATCAACGCCATCCAGGGCAGCAAACATCCTCCGTTCTGGCGGCTGATCAACGCCCTGGGCATCCGCTT
>DYJG01000143.1:4560-6673 GCA_020723225.1 Desulfobacca acetoxidans
AGGGCAGCAAACATCCTCCGTTCTGGCGGCTGATCAACGCCCTGGGCATCCGCTTTGTGGGGGAGGCCACGGCCCAACTCCTGGCCCGGCATTTCCAAACCCTGGAAGGTCTGATGCAGGCCAGCGAAGAAGACCTGCTCCAGGTAGAAGGGATAGGACCTCAAGTAGCAGGTAGCATCCGGGAATTTTTTGAAAATCCCCGGAACCGGGAATTGATAAAGAAGCTGCAAGAAGCCGGTGTCAAACCACAGCCCCCGGAACCCCAGGCCGGCGGCCCCCTGGTGCGCAAGACTTTTGTCTTTACCGGCGGCCTGGTCCATTTCTCCCGGGAGGAGGCCAAGGCCCTGGTCACGTCCCGGGGCGGCAAGGTGAGTTCGTCGGTGTCTGCCAAAACCGACTACGTTGTCGTAGGCGCGGACCCGGGGAGCAAAGCCGCGAAGGCCAAAGAATTGGGAGTGACTACCCTCACCGAGGCGGAATTTGAAAAGCTAGTGCGGTGATGGCGTGGCGAACCTTGTGTTCGCCCATAACGCTCAGGGCGAACACAAGGTTCGCTACGGAAGAAACATTTATTGATAAGTAACCGATAATATATTCCTTTTGTCTATCTCCTAGAAAAGGAAAACCAAATGTCCGACAAAGCTCGCCTCCACGTCCTAATAGAGGGCCGGGTCCAGGGAGTTTTCTTCCGGGCCCATACCCGGGATGAAGCCTTGGCCCGGGGGCTCAAGGGGTGGGTGCGGAATCTCCCGGACGGCCGGGTGGAAGCCCTGTTCGAAGGGGAGCGGGAGACCCTGAACAGCATGCTCGCCTGGTGCCACCAGGGGCCGCGCTATTCTTACGTGGACCACGTGGAGACCGAGTGGCAGCCGTACCGGGGCGACCTCCAGAGTTTCCGCATCGTTTATTGAGAACAAAAACTCTGCGCCCTCTGCGTCTCTGCGGTGAATTAATTTTTACCGCAGAGACGCAGAGGACGCAGAGACATTTATTTAACCGAAGACCAAAGGTCTTATTTCCTTTTCCCCTCTTCCCCTTTTCGCCTTTTCACCCCAAGTCTTTATTAACATGCCCCAAAAAATCGAGTTGCCGGGCAATATAATGCAGCCGTCCCTGGTCGATCTGCCGGCGGCGCTGCTGCACCCAGTCCCGGAAGCGTTTCCGGGGCAGCCGGGGATGGCCGTTCAGCGCGGTAGCCAGGGTGTTGATGATAAAATGGAGGAAATAGGCTTCGTCCTGGGGATAGCCGTCGGGACCGGGATGGACCACCCAATCCGAACTGCCTGCGGCCAGCACGCTCGCGCCCGCGGCCGGCAGCATATGGAACAGCCGGCGTCCGGTCTGGCTCTGAGTAGACGGCCAGCTCTTCCAGTGGTGGTAATCCATGGTCTGATGGTAAAAATCCTCGATCTGCCGGTCAAACTCCGCGTCCAGGTAGGGCAGAAAAATGGTGGCCCCGTCAAAATTGAGGGTGAAATAACAGAGTCCGCCGTCTCTTAACAGGGACAACAGGGAGGGCAGGGTGGCGGAAAGGTCCACCAGGTCCAGGAAGGCATGGGCGATGAGCAGGTCCCAGGTCTGCCGCCCTTGCTCCCGGCGGATAAAATCATTAAGATCGATGGCTTCCAGAACCACGCAGAAACGCCGGCCCCGCTCCAGCCGCCAGCAAAGTACGCCAGCCTCCTCACGGCTGGGGTAGCCCCGGTGGAGGGCGTAATCTTGCAGGCGTTCCCGGGCGGCAGTGATGTTTTCGGGCTCCAGGTCGATGGCCGTGTAGACCGCGCCCCGGCGCAGCAGCCCCCAATCCAGGAGGCGCTCCACCATGGCGCCGAGGCCGCAGCCCACCTCCAGCACCTGCAAGGGACCGGAGGTGTTTAAAGAGGCCAGGGATCGGGACAGGGAATTGAAGACGTGGCGGTTCAGAGAACGGTCATCCAGGCTTTTCTTGGCGGCCAGGTAACGGATAAAGCTGAATTCTTGTGGATTATTCATGGCGATGTACTCTTAAGGTAATAAAAAGGTTAAGGGTTTTGCCATCCCCCCTCACCCTAGCCCTCTCCCCCCCTGGGGGGGGAGGGGGTTAATACTGGACTATCCACAAGTTATTATTTTT
>DYJG01000144.1 GCA_020723225.1 Desulfobacca acetoxidans
TGGGGGATAACAAAGACCAGGTGCTGGTCTTCTACTGCGGCTTCGTCAAGTGCACCCGCAGCCACAACGGGGCCATGTGGGCCAAGAAGCTGGGCTACACCAACGTCTACCGCCATCCCGGCGGCATCAAGGCCTGGATGGAGGCGGGCTATCCGGTGGAAGGCAGCAAGTAAGGACGGTTTTCAGTTTTCAGTTTTCGGTTTTCGGTTAAAAGAGGAAAGCAATCAATAGGTTAGCCGGAAACCCGCAAGCCTGTAAGTAAAATCAGCATTATTGAATTCACCAAAAGCTCCTTCCTTTATTCCCTCTCCCCCCAGCGGGGGGAGAGGGCTAGGGTGAGGGGGGGGTGGGAAAAAACTTTTGGCAGTAATTATAAATAAATCGGAGGGTGAGGTAAATTTCCGTTCAATGCAGCCTCCCCCTTGCCGCTTTTAGGAGTTGCCGATGACCTTCCTGGTTATCACTTCGGTTATCTTGATTATCGCGGTTGCCGTGGGAGTCCTGGTATGGCTGCGCCGCCGCCGCGCCGCCCCCCGGGAGTTTGATTGGCCGGAAATCGCGGCCGCGGCCCGGCAGGGCGGCTATGAACTGATCCTCACCACCGAGTTGGCCGCCGGTTATTTGCGGGACCCGGCAGCCTTTCTGCTGGTGGATACCCGGGAGCCTCAGGAGTTCCAGGCCGGGCACATCAGGGGCGCGGTCAACTTTCCCCTGAAACCCACCCGCTGGGCCCGGCTGCGGGCCGGGAAAGCCCTGGCTGCGCTTCTGGGACCGGATCCGCGCCTATCCGTGGTCTTTTACTGAGCAGGCCCGGCCTGAGTCCGGAGCGACTCGGCGGCCCGTGCGGCCGTGAAACTTGGGTTTCAAAAAGTCTACCGGGCCCCCTACGGCTTCCCGGCCTGGCAGGAGCAAGGCCTGCCGGTGGCCCGGGGAAGTGAGCAGTGAGCGGCGAGCAGTAAGCAGGGGAAAGAGAGCCGGTTATCAATGATCAGTAACCAGTAATCAATGGCCGGTAAATATTCCTGCAACTCCGTAAGGTTATCCGCTTGAACTTCGGACTACTCACTGCTCCCTCTTAAGGAGCGGGCCGGGTGTCCCACGATCCCTCCTCCCCTTTTGACATAACGGAAGCGGATTGTTATTATATTAGATATCAAGTCGCCACCATCGATCTTCTCACCCTCTGAGGCGGAAAAGAGATGGGCCATCTGTTGAACATCCTTCCAAGTACCCTACCCTGCCCCAGAGCCGCCTTCAGTTTTGCAGCCGGCAGCAGCAATCCTTAAGGAGAAAACTAGCGGCAGACAAGACGAAGCACTCCATGGTCCCGGGCAATGGGCGGCAGGTTTTCCAGGCCGCCACCGGAATTCTCCCAATTATTACGTGGAGGTTAGCCGCCATGAAGACCAGGAAGCAGAAAGTCTTAGCCATCGGTATTTTCCTGGGGGTTTTGTTGTTGTTACCCCCGGCCGCCCAGGCGGTCAATCCGCTCCAGGTAAGCATCCTGCGCTGGTACCAGGCCACCACTTTTTGGCCCTGGGATATCGCCGTGGGTTACAAACCCTCCGGCATCGCCTTTGACGGCGCCAATATGTGGGTGGCAAATCATAACTCCAGTACCATCACCATTATCCGGGCCAGCGACGGGACGGTCATAGAAACCGTCTCCAACACGGGGGGGCAGAACCCCATGGGCATGGCTTTTGACAGCAGGAGGATGTGGGTGGCCAATTCTGCCAGCAACAATATCGCCGTGCATGGAGGAGGCGCTTTCCCGACGACGGTGACAGTGGGAACCGGTCCGGTGGCCATTGCTTTTGACGGCAGCGCCCTCTATGTGGCCAATTACGGCAGCAACAATGTCACCAGGATTACCAAAAAAGCGGCAGGCGGATTCAACACCGCGACAATCGCGGTGGGTACCGCCCCCTATGGCATTGCCTTTGACGGCGCCTATATCTGGGTCACCAATTCAGGAAGCCAAAACGTCACCAAACTTAATCGGCGCGGCCAGGTGCTGGGGACCTTTTCCACAGGTGGGTGGACCCCCATGGGTGTGGCCTTTGACGGCGCCAATATCTGGATCGCCAACCAAGGCACCAATAATGTCAGCAAAATGTCCCGGACCGGGGAAATTATCGGGACCTTCCCCGTGGGTTCCGCCCCCCAAGGGGTGGCCTTTGACGGCGCGGCTATTTGGGTGACGAATGTCGTAGGCAATAGTGTGAGCAAGCTTGATTTAAACGGCAGTCTCAGGGCGAGCGTGAACGTGGGGCAGGGCCCCAAGGGCGTGGCCTTTGACGGCATGAAGATTTGGGTAACCAATTATGACAGCAACACCGTATCCATTCGGTGAATCGCCGTGGGGTGAGGAAAAGTGAGCAGCGAGCGGTGAGCGGCAAAAAAGACTTAAAGGCATTTTTTTCACTGCTTACTGCTCACTGCTTACTGCTCACCTTTTAAGGAAATCCCGGATTAGGGCGCGAATTGCGCCCTCCTGGGACTCGATACTCTCCGTGAACCGGAACTGCACCAGGGCCCG
The DNA here is from genome assembly GCA_020723225.1 of Desulfobacca acetoxidans. Lineage (GTDB taxonomy): Bacteria > Desulfobacterota > Desulfobaccia > Desulfobaccales > 0-14-0-80-60-11 > SURF-52. The sequence goes on from DYJG01000144.1 coordinate 2,543, forward strand.
GAGCAGGTTGTGTTCCGGATAACGGACCTTGAAATAAACGTTGCCCTCCAGATAATCCGTGAAGAATCTCAATCCCAGCTCAAAAGGCAGCAGGCGGACGGCGTCGAAGAGATAGTCGTAATCCTGGGGCGTGAGAAATTCCCCGGCCTGGGACAGATAACCCCCGAGGATGGCCCGGCAGATTTCCGGTTCAAAGCGGGCCTGCTCCCAATTCCCGATCTCTTCCCCCAGGGTGTTGCAGCCCGAGCGGAGGCAGTCCCCCAGGTCGTAATGCACCAACCCGGGCTTGACGGTGTCCAGGTCCACCAGGCCCACGGCCTGGCCGGTGGCGGTGTCCACCATGACGTTGTTCACCTTGGGGTCGCCGTGAATGGGGCGGAGCGGCAGCTCCTCTTTAGCCTTGGCGTCTTCCAGGACCGAGGCCCAGGCACGCCGGGCCTCCACAAACCGGCGGCAGAAATCCGTTTCCTGGGAATTTTTCGAATTTTCCGGGTTTCCCCCCGATGTCCCCTCCCCCAAGACCTCGTCATAGCGCCGCAGATAACCCGGGGTGACATGAAAGCCGGGCAGGGTGTCCGCCAGCCTGTCCGGGGGCAGGTCGCTGATGAGCTTGTGAAACAGCCCCAAGGCCCAGCCCACCTCACGGGCATGGTCCAGGTCCTGGACGGCATAATGGGACTCTGCGTCAGGAACGAAAGTCAGGGCCCGCCAGAAAAAGCCGGCCGGGTCCCGCCAATGGTCCTCCCCCGCCCCGGTCAGCAGCACCCGGGGGGGGTCCCAGCGGCGCTCCGGCGGCAGCGGCTCCTTGGCCAGGCGCGCCTCCACATGCTCCGTAAAGACCCGCAGATTCCCCATGATGAGTTCCGGCCGGGGAAAGACCCGGGTATTGAGGCGCTGGAGGATGAAGCGCTGCGGCGCCTCACTCGCTGATGTAAGGTGGGCACTGCCCCCCACCTCCTCCACCGTCACCAGGAAGGTGTCGTTGACGTTGCCCTCGCCGTATTCCCGGACTTCGAGGATTTGCGCCTGGGGGGTGAATTTTTGGGCGGCGTTATGAGAGTGGGGCAAAGTTCGGCCTCAATAGAACGACCTCGCGTCTTTTAGAACTTCTTCCGCCGGACGCATAGACACTTTGCCCGCAGCTATCTCCTCTTCGCGGCGCATTGCCTCCTCCACCCACAACCGCTCAATTTCGGCTTCCGACAGATCCTCAAGGCTGGTCAACAGGGCGTGGGCCAGTTTCGCCCGGGCTTCGGGAGCCAGTTTCATTGCTTCCTCTTTCAATTTATCCAGACTCATAGCTTTCTCCAAATGGGCAGTCGTTGCTGCCTTGTTTTCTTCATCACCGCTTGCCCTGCTTTTCCCCCTGTACCCTCCGGGCCACCTCTTCTTCCAGGTCTTGGGTCAGGACTTGCAGGTTACGGCTCTCGGGGATGGGGCCGGAGTCACCCCAGCCTTTGGCCAGGGCTTCTTGCTTTTTGCGGCGGAATTCCTCGACGCTCAGCGCCAATTCCTTCCAAAGCAGCAGCTTTTGGAGGACGTGGCGCTCCGGAGAGGAAAAATCCTCCACCAGATCGAAAGATTCGCCTTTCCGGGTGGTGTAGAGCATATTTCTCGCCGAGCCGGATTAATGCCGCAAAGTTGCCTACATTATAAGCTAATTCGCCGTTAAGTGTACATTTTATCGTGGGGAGGAACCTGGAGTTCGCCTGGATGTATTAATACCATTTAGCAGTCAAATGGCGTTAACTTGTAGCGAACCTTGTGTTCGCCCCGAGCGTTCAGGGCGAACACAAGGTTCGCCCCAAAATTGCCGATTGATTGCGGATTGGCATAAGGACGAACCCAAGGTTCGCCCTGCAGGTAACACCCTTTTTACTGCTGCCAGGAAAAAGGGAAGGGAATGGCGACCGCCGGTGACGGCCTCAACGTTGGGAATCTTCGCGCCAGATGCGCATCGTCTGGCCCTCCCAGGTCTCCGGGTTCCGATACCAGGCCTTGGTCTCATAATAACCGGAGGCTTCTTCCCCCAGAGCCGGCCTGGTCTCATAGTAGCCCGGCGCGCAGCCGGCCGGGGACAGGAGCATAATCAGGAGAAACCCATAGACGATTTTCATATTAGTATGTTCTTGCGTCTTGCTTTGCGCCTTTGCGTCTTTGCGTGAGGCTTTCTTTTCGGGCAGAAAGAAGCAGGCCGGGGTGGTTGGTCCCCCGGCCTCTCGGGCGTGCAGTTTAAGGGTGGCTTAGAAACAGCAGGGAAAAGGAGCGGTTCGTTTTAAAACATTTACGGCAAAGCGACCTACTTCCCCTTTTTTTCGGCCGGCACTTTCTCCATGGCCGGAGGAGTTGACGGCACCGGATGCTCAGGAGTGGCGGCCACTTTAGCCTTTAACTTCGCCATGTTCTCGGCGACAACTTTGGCAATGGCGCTTTCATTGCCAACTTCCTTTACGGGTTTGACTCCGGTGCAGAGGCCTTCGGTGAAGCAGACCTGCTGGATTTTCTGCGGGTAATCCTTGGCATAGGTTCCCGCGTCCGTCAGGTAAGCCATGGCGTCTTTCAGCTTACCTTGCTGGGCCTTAATGGCGGCCAGGTTATTCAGGGCAAAGGGGTTGTAGCGGTCCCGGCTCAAAGCCGTCTTGAACTCTGCCTCCGCAGCCTCATATTTTCCTTCCCGCATCAAATCAAAGCCCTTGGTGAGAGGAGTAAAGACGTCCTCGGGCATTATCCTGGGTTGGGCCGAGGCTGAAGAGATTACCAGAAACACCGCTAGAACGGATAACACCAACACTATGGACCATCTTCCGGCACGTGCCATTATTCGCTCCTTTATTTGTGAAGGTGAGTAGCAGACCGCACCTTTTCCCCTAAAAAATCTAAGAGCTTAATCGAGCTATGTCAAGAAAAGACCTTCTCGTGCTGCCATTTTGAACGATTTATTTCGAAAAGGCCCCTGAAAAGCGGATTGGTGGGCAGGCGCACCTTCCCCCCCCCGCCCGCATTCAGGTTGCCGCCGTAGCCTGGGGCTGCATTTTGCTTAAGGCCCGGGTCAGTTCCACCAGGACCCCCAACCCCTGGCGGCATTCCGGGCTCCGCATCTGCCACAGCAGCCCCACGGGCCCCACGGCTTTTGCCTCGTCCAGACGCGCGCTCAGGGCCACTTCCGAAAGCCTTTCCATGAATTTAAGCATCTCCACCGAGAAAATCTTGCCGAACATTGCAAAGACCCGATGTTGCTCCAGGTCATCCAACTGATCGATCATTTTGGGCACGGTAATCTTCAGCACGGGCTCCATGTCCGCCCACCAGTCGATCAAGTTTTCCAATTGCTCCAAAGACCAGGTAAGGTATTTCAGGGCGGGGAGGAATCTCTTCAGCAGGGTAAAAAGATCCTCCGCCTGGAACCCTATCTCCACTTCCGCCAGTTCTTCAGTCAACCGCCTGGTGGCGGGAGGCATGAGGATGGAGAGATCTTTGCCCAGGTCAGTTAAGGTTTCCCAGGGACCGGCAATAGCTTCCAACTGCTTCTCCACCCTGGCGACACCCTCCAACCTTTCCTCGATGGCCTTAAGCCGTTCCAGCAGCAGTTCTTCGTTGGTCATGACCGCCTCCGCCTCAGGGGCATCTCGATATCCGGCGACAAAATACCCCGCACTTTGCCGGCCAAAACGAATTGGTTTTCCAACGGCAGGTGGCTGCCCTTGAGCATCAGGTTGTAATAGACCCAGCGGAACATCATCTTGCCGATATAATTGGAGAAGCTCTCCTTCAGCAGATCCATGGGGCCGATGCCCGGAAAGGGAAATTTTCCCGGCAGGGGCTCGATTTTATAGTTGAAGTCGAGAAGGGACCCCTTCTCGTATCCGGTGACCACCAGTCAGGTGGCGTGGCCGTCATAATCGGGCAAGGGCGGCTTGCCGTCGATTTCCCGGACAAGATTCTTAATGATGGTATCGGCCTCGTAATGGGCCACGGCCCCGGCCTTGGACGTGGGCACGTTGGTGGCGTCGCCGATTACATAGACATGATCGAAATTTTTGGCTTTAAGAGTGTTGTGGTCGGTGTCCACGTAGCCCATGGGATCTCCCATGCCGCTGTCAATGATGCATTGGG
>DYJG01000145.1 GCA_020723225.1 Desulfobacca acetoxidans
AAGGTCCAGCCGCCCACCTGTTTCAACCCATAAGCCGCGTTCTGCACACTACGGGAAGGGAGATTAAAGGGCAGGGAGACGACAAACACCCCGGCCGCGGCAGTAGTGGCGATCAACCCCAGGGGACGCCCCACCAGCAGGTCGGCTGCTATTCTCACTGAATTGGGTTTGCTGTGGTCGGGAACCGCCCACCCGCGCTCAGCCTTTTCCAGGCTATAGGCCTTGCTGATGCTATAGGGCTCCTTGGCGGCGGCAAAGCTCACCCAGATTCCCACCAGCATGATGCTCAAGATTACCGCTAATATTGGCCGGGTCATCGCGGTCCCTCCTTGCTTTTCCCAGGCATGGGCCATCAATCCTTTATTTCGGATACCATACCCGGCTTCTTAAATCAAATTTTAATAAGGGCTATGGAACGGCTCCGCCGGCTTCGGAGTTTCCCGGCGCAAAGGCGGCGGCTCCTCCAGTCCCACCTTTTCCTTCATGTCGTGAGTGATCTTGGCCCCTTCCTGCAAATTAGTAATTATATGGGGAGTAATCAAGACCAGGAGTTCGGTTTTTGCCTTACTGACCCTATCGGACCCGAACAAGGGACCCAGGACCGGCATTTTCCTCAGGCCGGGGATTCCGGCCTGGGTGATGGTCTTATCCTCCCGAATGAGTCCCCCCAGGACCACGGTTTGGTTGTCTCCGGTGATCAAAGAAGTCTTGGCCTGGCGCACCGTGAAGGTGGGAGTGCCGCTCACCCCGGTGCTGGTGCCCTTGGCGTCGCTCACCTCCTGGGCGATCTCCAGGGTTACCATGCCGTTGGCGTTGATCTGGGGTTTCACCGAGAGAATGATGCCGGTGTTGCGGTACTGCACCGTGGAGGTTTGGAAGGAGGTGGTCTGGCTCACCAGGGGAATCGACTGGGAGGTGAGAATGGGCACTTCCTCGCCGATCATGATGGTAGCCTCCTGGTTGTTGGCGGCCATGATGTGGGGAGACGCCAGGATGTTCACCTTGCCCTGGGAAGCCAGGAGATTGATGAGGGTCCTGATTTTGTTCAGGGTGTCGGTGGCCACAAAGGTGAAGCCGCTGGCCGTGGTGAACGCGGCCGAAGCCGGGCCGGAGATGCTCACCCCGGTAAAGGTCGCGGGCGCGGTGGCGCTGGGGGTGGCGGTGGTGCCGCCGGTGGTGCCGGTGGAGGTGCCCGCGGGCGCGGCGGTGCCCCCCAAAAGAAACTCGATGCCGTATGCGAGATCGTCCGTGAGGCGGACCTCGGCCACCAGCACTTCATTCAGCACCTGCCGGGGCATGATATCCAGGCTTTTCAGCAGCCGGGAGATGATCCGCCATTCGTGGGGCGGGGCCACGATCACCAGGAGGTTGTTCTCTTCATCGGGGATGATGCGCACCCCTTCCTTCGGAGCCTGCCCGGGCTGCGCCCCTGCGCCGGGCACGGCCCGTTCCTTCAACGGCTCGGCCGAGGGTTCCTTGCCCAAACCTAAACCGGGTTGAGACCCCAAGCCTCCGGTCCCGCTGGTTCCCATTCTGCCGGAGCCCATACCCGTGCCCGTGGTCCGTTGGGTGCCCAAACCGCCCATACCGCCTTCACCCGCGCCGCCCATGCCTCCGGGGCCGCCGAAGGGGGAAGTCCCCAGGCCCCTGGCCCCGGTTTCCGGCTTTTTCTCCTTAATGGTAGGGGCCGTGGCCTGGCCGCCGTAGGCCTGGGTCAAAAGATCGGCCAGGTTCTTGGCCTTATAATTCTCCACGTGGTAGACATGGATGTTGGCCAGCATATCGGTGCGCAGGTCCAGTTGCTTGACCCAGTAACGGGCCCGCTCCATCAACGGCCCGGAGTTGGCCAGGATCATCACCGAATTGATCCGTTGCACCGGCAGGAAGCTGACCCCGAATTTTCCTTTTTGGGCCAGGGCGCCGTAAGCCGAAAAGATCACTTCCAGTTCGTTGATGATTTCGTTGGGGTCGGTATTTTCCACCTTAATCACCCGCACCATGGTTTGGGCCAGGGACTTGGTGTCGATCATATGGATCAATTGCAGCAGCTTTTCCAGGTTGGCGGGGTGGTCGACGATGATCAGGGAATTGTGAGCCCCTTCGTTGATGTTGCCGCCCGGGGACAACAGGGGTTTCAGCACCGCCACCAGGTCTTTGGCAATGGTCTGCTCCGGGAAGACCACCTGGGCGGTCATGCCCACGGGGGTTTCATCCCGGCGCAACACCGGCATGGACTGTTGGGCGGATTTTTCCAGGGGCACGATCTGGTATTGAGTGCCAACCTTGACCATGGTGGCGTTGTTGACCAGGAGAATGGTCTCCATAATCCCCAGGATTTCGGTTTCCGTCAGTTTCCCTGTGGCCCGTACGTTGGCGGTGCCCTTGACCCGGGGATCGATGGTGTAATTGATGCCCAGGGTATCCCCCAAAACCCGGACGGCTTCCACCAGATCCGCATTTTTCAGGTTGAGGTCCAAGGGGTAGACCTTTTCCCCTTCCTTGGGTTTCCGCTTGGCAGTGGAGACTTTTTTAATGGCCGCGGCGTATTGGTCGGTGCCGAAATCGTCCAGCCCGGCCTCCTTGCGGGCCTTCTCCACTTTTTCCCGGATAGACTCCTTGGACGTCGGTTTCGGCGCAGGAGGCTGGCTCACCCGCACCGGCACCTGGGGGGGAGGGGGAGGCGGAGTGGGGGTGGAAACCGTGGTGGGGGCCGCGCAACCCGACAGGCCCACGGTCAGAAGCAAAATGAGCAGGCGTGTCAGGCCGTTATTGCCGCCCGGCCGGCCAATCCATCCTTTGATCGCACGTTTGATCATCGACACCAAGGCCTCTATTCAGGGAAGTTTAAGGTTTTCTTGCCTTCTTTGCCAAGGAAAACTACCGCCTCATTGGAAATCTCCACCACTTTATACCCTTCCCATTCCTCCCCCTGGCGCACCACCTGCACACTGGGCGAGGCCTGCTTGCCCCGGACGGCCTTTTCGCTGATCAGGGCCGCCCGGTCTTCGCCGATGATAATGGTGCCCAAAAGCGTCCGGCCTTCCAGGCTGCCCTGGGTCTTGGCGGCCTGGACGGTGGGATCAGGACCGGTCCGGTCCTGGCTGAAAAGATTTTTCGAGGAGACCACGGAATAGGCTTTCAAGGGCTGGGTATCCCTTAAGGGGGTAACCTTGGGCACTTCCGGCCCTTTCCGGGAGGGGGAGGCCCCGGGCGCCAGATCGTCACCGAACCACACCTGGAAGATCCCCACCAGGAGCAGGCCGATACCCGCCAGCAACGCCAGTTGCCAATAGAAGCTGCGACGCCAAATCAAGCGCTGGCTCCCTTTTTCTTGATCAGACCCGTCACCACCAGATTCACCTGGAGCGTCTGGGTCTGATCCCTTTGAGTGGCCATCCAGCGGGGAGCGTTAATCTCCATTTCCGGGATAAACAACAACTTTTTGTGATGTTCCAGGTGATAAAGAACGGTAAGCAACTGGGCCACGTTTCCCGACAGTTGCACCTGCACCGGCACTTCCTGGTAAGAGCCGGCGTCCCGGGCTTGCAGCACCTTGGTGCTGGTCATCTGCACCCCATGGGCTCCGGTGATGTTTTTCAAGATTTCCTGGAGGTCCGCGGAGGCCACCCCGGGATTATCCCCGGCCAAAAATTGCCCCTCCATCTGCCCCACCGTGGTCTTTAGGGCCTGGAGGGCCTGGGCCACCTTGCCTTTGCTGTCCCGCAGGGCCTGGTAGCGCACCAGGAGTTGGCGCTTGCGCTCCAGGTCCTGGTCCCAACTGCTCTGCAAGGCCACCAGGGGGTAGACCAGGGCAAAGTAGAAGACCAGGAGCAGTAAGAACCCTGCTCCCAACCAGACGAGACGCTGTTGCCGAGGGGTCAGCCCCTCAGGGAGCCAGTTCAGGTCCTTTAATTTCTGCTTTAATTTTAAAATGCTCGAGCTTATTGGCATCGGTCACAATGGGGGAGGCGAATTCGGTTTTGGTGAGCCAGCCGGATTTCTCCAGCAAAGGAATTAAATCCGCGGCGGACCTGGACATGCCTCCCATCTCCAGGTTTTGCTGACTGACTCTTAAGTTAAAAAGCCAGGTATGCTCCGGAATCAATTGGGTCAGGTCCTTCAGGACCTTGAGTTTGTTGGGCGTCTGCTCCAGGCGGCGGAGGTTCTGCATCTGCTTGGCCAGGGCCCGGGCCTCCTCCAGTTGCTTTTCCACCTGGCGGACGTCCGGGGTGACTTTGGCCAATTCCTGATCCACCTGGTAAAGCTGGACCCGCTTGTGCACCACCAGGCTCCCCACCCAGAGAACCGCCAGGGCCACCAGCACCAACAGCAGCCACTTGTTCAGGGAAAAACCGGTGGACCCGGCCGCGGCCCGCTCCTCCGGCGGCAGCAGATTGATCCCCACCGGCACTTTTCCCAGACCCCGGAGCGCGGCTCCCACCGCGGGCAGGGCCGCGGCTTCCAGGTCCTTTTCCGCCGGCAGGCCCTGAATGGTGAAACCGCCAGGGCTGACGACCGCCAGATTCTCCTGCCGGGCCAGGGCGGTGATCTCCGGCGCGGCCGCCATCGGCCCGTAAAGACCCAAAGCCTGGGGCGGGCTGCCGGCTTCTTGCAGGCGCCGTAGTTCCGCGGCTAAAGCCTCACCGGCGCGCTGCCCCGGCTTGGGCCGCAAGAGCTTGGAAAAACCCAGGGTCCGGCCCCGGATATGGGTCAGCTCGACCCCTCCCTGCTCCTCCTGGAGGAGCAGCCAGGAAGCCGGCAATTTCCCGCCCAAGAGGCTGAAGGCATTGGCCGCGGCCGCGGGTCCCGCATCCAGGGAGTTGGGCCTTAAACCCACCCGGGTGAGGAGTTCCAGGCATTCCTCCACCGGTTCCCGGAGCAGGGCCAGCAACATCAAATGAATGCCGGTTTCCGTTTCCCTGATGACCTGAAAACCATAATATAAGCGCTCCGCCGGAATCGGTAAGAAGCGGTCCAGCTCATAACCCACCACCTGGGCCAGGTTTTCCGCGGCCGCCAGCGGCAGCTCCGCCTCCCGGAAAAAGCCCAGGTCCCGGCTCACCGCCAGGTTCACCGGGCTGTTTGCCAGGCCCCGGGAAGATACGATCTCCTGCAGGCGGGCTTCCAGGGCGTCGAGATTCTTGGTTTCCCGGGGCAGGCGTTCCAGATGGGCCGCCTGCATACCCGCGAAACCTTTCCGCACCTGGACCAGGGTCAGCCCGCCGGGTTCCAGGTACACCCCCAGGCTGCCGCCTTCGGTCAACAGGGTGGAGGAGATGGTCTCCCACAAATTAATGCGTTTTAAGTTCATACCCGTTCTTCAACCGGGATAATCATCCGCCCAATAAACAAACTGCCAGGGCGGGTTTCCCCTCTGATTGAGCCGCACCACCGCCTTGATGGTATGTTTGGCCCCCTCTCTATTATTTATCATGCCCGTGGCCAAGATGGTAAAAAAAGGCGAACTCCGGAAGGAAAGGTTTTGGACCACCGGCAGCAACCGGGGGTCTCCGGTCAAGCGCGGCATTACCGCCTGGGGCCGCAAAGGGGCCGCCTCCCGCTCCTGGATCAACAACCGGGCCAGGTCCCCGGGGATACCCAGACCCTGCATCACCTCCAGGGGGGCGGCGTTCAGGTTTACCTGGGCCGCTCCCAGAACCGTGAGAAAAGAGGCCAGGCGCACCGGCAAGCCGGTGCCGGCAAAGCCCCGGACCCAGGCCAGTTCCTCCACCGTGTCGAACAGGGCGTTTTTGGACGGATAGGGGGGCTCCAGACCCAGGTAATAATCGCTCTTGGCGCCGTAGGGGCGGGGTTGGAGACCGGCTTGCCGCCAATCCTGGATGGAATCCACCATGACCCGCCATTTTCCCTGGGGAATCCCCAGGGCGCTAAACAGGTTGGCCAGGATTTTGTCATCGGCCCGGTTCAGATTGATCTTCCCGGCTTCGTCCGCCACCCGCACCTCCACCCGGCCGCCGGGCAGTTCCACCAGGTGGCGCCTCTGGTCCCCGATCCAGGGCTGCGGCCGCGGCTGCAACTGCATCTGGGATTCCTCGGCCCGCATCTCGCTGAACTTGGCCTCCGACAGTTTGGCCAGGGCGTAATAGATCCCGGCTTCGGCCAGGCTGTGGCACTGCCGGGCTTCCCGGAAATTGGCCGCCAGCCTGATTTCCGTGCGCCATTCCTCGGCCCAGCTCAGAATCACCACGCTGAGCAGCGCCAGCACCCAGAGCACCAGCAGCAGGACCACTCCTTCTTCTCCTGCCGGGAGCCCGGGGCTTGGAGGATTATCCCCTTCTGCCGGGCGTCTGTGGCTGGGGACCGGTGCCGGTCGTATCCGATACATGGATGGGTATTAACCACTCCTGGGGATTCTGCCCCCCGAAAGCCAGTTGGATTTTCACCCACTGGGGCAAGCCGCCGTTTTTAGTGGCGTCCCAATTGTTGTATTCATTGCCGTCGGTGGCGCCGTAAAGGAAGCGGACGGAAGCCACGTTCTTCAACAAAATCTGCCGGGTCTCCACCCCATCCCGGTCCCGGATCCAGTTGAGGTTGCGGGTCTGTTCCACGGCCAAAACCCCCTGACCGGCTTCATCCCGCCCCACCAGGACCCGCCAATGGTAGATGCCCCCCGGGCTGTGGGC
>DYJG01000146.1 GCA_020723225.1 Desulfobacca acetoxidans
GCCCCCTCGCAATTCCCCACCGCGTTCGAGAGCCTGACGCCTAGCGTCTATGGGGCGAATACCGACACCACCTTTACCATCACCCGGCAATACAACCGCACCCTGCAGCAAAGGATGGAGTCCCTGCGGTCCCTTAAAGAGGCGGAAGCGGCGCCCCTGGCGCTGTCCGGCAGTCCCCATCCCCTCCTGGCCTATAACGGCTCGAACGCCGTTCTGGGGCGGATCTTGGGCCGGGGGCAGGACGATTCCGGGGGAAGCGCCGACAGACTCGGGGTCTGGATGGAGGGCTTCGGCCAATGGGGCAGCCAGGAGTCGGTGGACAACGTCAGCGGCTATAATTATGGTTTGGCCGGCACCGGCATCGGCGTCGATTACGCGTTTACCAAAAACCTGATCCTCGGCGCCAACTTCGGCTATTCCTACAGCAACCTGAATATGGACAACAGCATCGGCAACGGCAGGATCAACAGCCTGTACGGTTCCCTCTACGGCACCTGCTTCACCGAGCGTTTTTACGTTGAGGGCGTCTTGGGCTACGGCAATCATCAATACCATAACACCCGGAACGTCAACATCGGCTCCCTCCAGTCCTCCAATCAGAGCAAGCACACGGGGAACGCTATTTCGGTGCTGGCGGAAGGGGGTTACAAATTCCCGGTGCAGCAATGTAACCTGACTCCTTTTGCCTCCCTCAGCTTTTGTAATCTCAGTGAAGGCCGGATCGAAGAATCGGGGGCGCTGGCCACGATGCAGGTCAGCAGCCGGAGCGCCAATTCGTTGCTCTCCGAACTGGGGGTGCGGGTGGACAAGCCCATCCAGACTTCCAAAGGCATCCTGGTGCCGGTGCTCAAGGCCAGTTGGCAGCATGATTACGGGGTGTCCAAGAATAGCATACCCTTCACCCTTATCGGCGCGCCCATCGGCGTTACTATTACGCAGCCGCGGGTGAGCCAGGATAGAGCCGTGGTCCGGGCCGGCCTCACCTTCAAGGCCAAAGGCGGCATCACTTCCTCAGTCCAGTACATGGGGGAAGTCGGCGAAAAAACCCAAAATCACGGGGTGATAGGTCAATTCCGTTTCTCTTTTTAGGACTTGAAAAAGAAAAGAAGTTTCTCGCAAAGGCGCAAAGGACGCCAAGGGTTTATCTTTCCTTGGCGGCCTTTGCGTCTTTGCGGGAAACCTTAAGCCACTAAAATCATTTAGACTCTGGAGGCTCACTTTGAGGACAAAAGCGCTCGTCGCCATAATGTTGTCATTCTCTCTGGCCGTCCTTCTGGCAGCCGCTCCGGCCCTCGCCGGGAAGAATCCTCTCCGAGATGTATATTTCGGCGAAACGCACGTGCACACCGGCTGGTCCTTTGACGCTTACATCTTTGGCAACCGGCTTACCGGACCGGCAGAAGCTTATAAGTATGCGCTGGGTAAGCCCATCAAGCACCCCATGGGGTATACCATCAAACTTAAGCACCCGCTTGACTGGCTAGCGGTGACCGACCATTCGGAATACGCCGGCACGGTGCAGCAGGCCAATGAACCGGGGTCGGCGATCAGCAAGATGCCCATCGCGGAGAAGCTTAAAGTCCGCAGCGAGGCCGACATTCAACGAATCTTCTCGTGGCTCGGCGATACGATAGCGAAGAACCAGCCGGTCAAGGAACTGGTTGACCCTAAGGTGGCGGGGGCCATCTGGAAGGAAAACGTGGCCATTGCCGACAAGTATTACCAGCCTGGCAAGTTCACGACCTTCCCCGCCTACGAGTGGACCTCCACTCCGAACAACTGCAATCTGCACCGCAATGTCCTGTTCAAAGACGCCAAGAAGGTGCCGGAGGTGCCCTTCAGCTCTTTTAATTCCCAGCATCCCGAAGACCTGTGGAAATGGATGGACCGCGAGCGCCAGGCGGGCCATGAAGTGCTGGCCATTTCCCACAACGCCAATCTGAGTGACGGCCTGATGTTCCCCACTAAGGTGGACAGCCGGGGCCGGCCCCTGGACGCGGCCTGGGCCGAAGCCCGGATGCGCAATGAACCGCTCTCGGAGGTGAAGCAGATCAAGGGCCAGTCAGAAACGCATCCTCAGCTTTCCCCCAATGACGAGTTTGCCAATTTTGAGGTCCTGGATTACTTGCTTTTTGTCCAGAAGAACCGGCCCATAGAGATCCACGGCAGTTACATCCGGGAAGGCCTGGAGAACGGCATGGCGATGCAGGACAGACTCGGCCATAACCCGTATATGGTCGGCTTCGTGGGCGGGTCCGATTCCCATGACACGGGGACGCCGTACCGGCAAACGAACTTTTTCGGCGCCCATGGGTCTAACGATGGGACCCTTAAGGAGCGTCTGTCGGGTCTCAACTTCTCCGGCCTGGATATTTTGCAGGAAAACCCCGCCGGACTCACCGGGGTCTGGGCCGAAGAAAACACCCGGGAAGCCATCTTTGCCGCCCTGCAGCGCCGGGAGGTCTACGCCACCAGTGGCCCCCGACATAAACTGCGCTTCTTTGGCGGCTGGGGATTTAAAGGACTAAAGCTGCAAGATGGTTTTGGCAACAAAAAATGGCTGAAAACCGCTTATGAACAAGGTGTTCCCATGGGCAGCGACCTGACCTCCTCCCGAGCCACGGCGCCGTCCTTTATTGTCTGGGCGGTTAAAGATCACGATAGCGCCAATCTCGACCGTATCCAGATCATCAAGGGTTGGACCAAGAATGGCCAGACCTTCGAGAAGATCTATGACGTCGCCTTGTCCGGCAAACGCCGGATCGATCCGTTAACCGGCAAATTGCCGGCGGTGGGCAACACTGTGAACATTCCCACCGCCACTTACAAAAACACCATCGGCGCCATCGAACTCAAGGCGGTGTGGACCGATCCGGATTTCGATCCGAACCTGAAGGCCTTTTACTATGCCCGGGTGCTGGAAATTCCCACTCCCCGCTGGAGCACCATTCAGGCGAGGGAATTGGGGATGGCGCCGCCTGCCACCGCCAAAACCATGGGAGTCGAACACCCGGTGCCCCAGACCGTACAAGAGCGGGCCTGGAGCTCCCCCATCTGGTACTCGCCTGCCGATAAGTTGCGGAAGAATGCCAAGTAGGGCTAACCGTGGTCGACCTCAAAACAGCCTTGATTTGGCCAGAACAAACGGATTGGGGGTTTTGGTCTGGATGAAGATGCCTCCCTGGAGGTAATGCCGGTGGGCGCCACCCCGTATTTCAGGAAAGTGTCCACCCGGCCCTGGGTGACATTAGTGGCGGCCCAGGGTACGGGCGTCTCCTTTTCCGAGAAATCCTTAAGCGCAGCCTCTGCCACCTCCCTTTCGAGCTCCGGGGTTTCCTTCTCCCCGGTGGCGATGTCCAGGTGGGTATTGATTTTGCAGTGACATTGGGCATAAGATATTGATAAGCGAATTCATCCAGCGGATGGCTCCGATGCAACTGGTGCATTCATGACACTAAAGCGATTAGAAGCACGTCGTTCCATGCTCCCCTGGGCCTGCAACATTCGGAAGAAGGGGGATTTATGAGCGGAAGGTGGAAGGTACTGGTTGTCGATGATGAAATGATTGTACGGGAAGCCCTGGTGGATTGGTTCATGAAGGCGGGATATGACGTGGAAGGCGCTGATGGAGGCCAGGCTGCTCTCGATATGCTGGACAGGAAGGACTACGATTTCATCTTCCTGGACATCAAAATGCCCGAAGTGGACGGTTTCGAAGTGCTTGATTACGTCAAGACGAACTGTCCCAACTCAATGGTCATCATGATTACGGCTTATGGATCCATTGAAACCGCGGTTGACGCAATGAAACGCGGAGCTTGCGATTATCTCACGAAGCCCTTCGAACCCGGTGACCTGGCCTGTTTATTGGAAAGGCTCCTGCAACAAAAAAGAATTCTTGATGAAAATGCGATCCTGCGAGAGCAGGTGGCATCCCGGGTGCGATGCGAGGATTTGATTGGAGCCTCGCATTGCATGCAGCAACTCTTTGAGTTGATCAAACAGATCGCAGCCTTCGATTCACCTGTGCTGCTGCGGGGCGAGACGGGAACCGGAAAAGAACTGGTGGCGAAGGCGATCCATGCTACCAGCGAACGTTGCGCCGGGCCTTTTATCCCCATAAACTGCGGGGCTTTTACCGAGACGCTGCTGGAAAGCGAGTTGTTTGGACATGAGAGCGGAGCGTTTACCGGGGCCAAGAGGACCAAAAAAGGGCGATTGGAGATGGCGGAGGGAGGAACCCTCTTTCTGGACGAGATCGGTGAAATCCCTTTAAAGATGCAAATAGATCTTCTGCGGGTGCTGCAGGAAAAACGCTTTCATCGTGTCGGCGGGAATACGGATATTCCCATTGATTTTCGCCTCGTCTGCGCCACGAACCGGGACCTTAAAAAGGAGATTGAGCGTGGCGCCTTCCGCCAGGATTTCTATTACCGGTTGAATGTCATTGAACTGGAAATTCCGCCTCTGCGAGCCCGAATCGATGATATCCCCGTGTTGGCTCAACATTTTCTGGAACGGATTCGCAAAGAAACCAATAGACCGGTTGCGGGGATTAACCAGCAGGCCATTAACGTTCTAAAAAATTATCCGTGGCCCGGAAATGTTCGTGAGCTGGAAAATGCAGTGGAACGCGCCGTCGTGCTGGCCAAGGGACACTTCCTTACCAAAGATGACTTTGCCTTCCTTTTTAGAAACTCAGCCCCGGATCTCCCTCATTCGCTGAGAGAAAACGAGAAACAGCATATAGAGCGGATTCTCAACCTTTATGGCTGGAACATCTCCAAAGCCGCGGAGGCCTTGGAAATCAGCCGGGTTACCCTCCACAGCAAAATTAAACATTACAACCTTATTTCCTGTAACAATAGATCTGGTGGCTCGCAAGGTTAGATTATTTTCAAAGAAAACCGTTTTATCAGAGACCGAAATGGAATCCTCGCTCACCTGGAAATTAAGACTTTTCGACTGTCTTTCGGTTCCTACCCTGATCCTGAAACCGAACCGGATCGTAGTGGACGTGAATACTAGTTTCCTGGAGAAGTTCAAGACCGATATAAAGCAAGTTGTTGGGAATGCATGTCACGATTTCTTTTACAATTCAGCGACCCCTTGTCCGTTGGAAAATTGCGGGCTTGCCCAGGTTCTGGCGGACCGTCAGGGACATTCCGTCCTGAGATATATGACAACCGATGCCGGCGAAAAATGGGATAATCGGGTTTTTTCCCCTATCCTCGATGCTGCCGGCGAGGTTCTGTATATAGTGGAATGTATTCATGATGTCACCCAATTAAAGTTACTCGAACGAGAACTTTCAGGCGCCAAAGACTTTACCCAAAAACTCATCCAGAGTTCAACCACTGCTATCATCGCCGCGGATTGCCGGGGCAAAATTGTGACCATGAACCCTGCGGCCGAGGAACTCACGGGATATTCGCTTAAAGAGGCACAGGAAAAAATAACCACCAAGAACCTTTACCCCCCGGGGCAGGCAAGAGAGATCATGAAAAATTTGCGGGATGAAAGCCTGGGAGGCAAAGGCAAGCTGCACCTTAGCAGGGTTACCATTGTTAATGCGCAAGGTGAGGAAATCCCGGTGGAGCTTACTGCCGCCATTATTTATGAAGGCGATCAGGAAGCCGCCACGGTGGGGTTGTTTAATGACTTAAGAGAGAAGCTGAAACACGAGCAATCGATGCGGGAGTTGCTCAGACGGATCTATCGTGCCGAAAAAATGGCTTCTCTGGGTCATCTTGCAGCCGGGGTGGCTCATGAAATAAATAATCCTCTGACCGGCATTATTTTCTACTCCGACAGCTTACTGAATACACTCGAAAAGGATGATCCCCGGCGGCGCAGTCTGACGCACATCTATGAAGACGCCAAAAGGTGCGGCAAAATTATCAAAAACCTCCTTGCCTACAGCAGACAGGAAACCCCGCACACTGAAATCCTGCACGTCAATACGCTTCTTGAGCACAGTTTGGGTCTCATTCGCGACGCGAAGTTTTTCATGGGTATCCAGATCAGGAAAGAACTTTCCGAGGATATCATACTAATCCAAGGCGATAGAGATCAACTGGGGCAGGTGATTGTTAATCTCGTGATGAATGCCGTGGACGCCATGGACCAGAAAGGGACTTTGACGCTTCGGACTTATCGCCATAAGCCTGCGCAAAAAGCCTATATCGAAGTGGCCGACACGGGCCGGGGTATTCCGAAAAAGAATCTCCCCTTGATATTCGACCCTTTTTTTACCACCAAGGCACCGGGAAAAGGCACAGGGCTTGGTTTGAGCACCGCTTACGGAATAATCAAAGAAAATAAGGGACATATCTGGGTAAAGGAGACGAGCGGGAAAGGGACTACCTTCGCGGTGGAATTTCCCCTCTATCAGCCTTCCGCCCCCTGACAATACCTTGTCCCATTGACATTGTCTGGCCTCAAAGGAAGCTTGGCCAATCAACCGGACCGATTTTCCCCCCTGATGCTTTTGCTATGACGCCGCAGCCACGAAAAAAAACGCCTGCCCTCTCCATCGCGCTGACAAAGATGGGCCAGCTGTCGCAAACGGCGCTCCGGGTGATAGCCGCGAATATCCAAGCCATGTTGGAAATTCCCGTCGAGATGCTGCCCCCCATGGC
>DYJG01000147.1 GCA_020723225.1 Desulfobacca acetoxidans
CCCAAACCCCCACCCCCAACCCCGCAGATTTTTAAAAGGCTTAACACAATCACTGTCGCGATTTGGTAAAACTCTGGAGTTTTTTACACTCTATCAAAATGGTAGGAATAAAATTTAATGATAAAATACACAAACGGTTTAACCAAATTCGAGCCATTGATAATAAAAAATGATATAATTTTAAAGAGTTAATCCACTTATCGACAAAATCTTCAGGCGTTACTAAAAAAACTAAGTTTATATCTAATTTTAAAATTTAGGAGAAATTGACCATGCGGCTGACCATGGAGCGGGAGACTTTGTTGAAGGGAGTAAGCCGAACCCTGGGGGTGGTGGACCGCCGGGGGACCATGCCCATTTTGAGCCATTTTCTCCTGGACGCGGCCGACGGCGTCGTGACCATTTCCGCCACCGACCTGGAAGTGAGCTTCCAGGGCCAGTATCCGGCCATGGTGGAGGAACCGGGGTCGCTGACCCTGCCGGCCCATTACGTCCACAACCTGATCAAGGAACTCCCCGGAGCCACCCTGAACCTGGAGGGCACGGAAAAATCCAACTTACAGCTCACGGTGGGAGAATCCCGCTACCAGCTCCTGGGCCTACCCGCGGACCAATATCCCGCCATCCCGCAAATCACCGACCAGACCATGGTGGAAGTGGAATGCCGCGTGCTCCGAGAGATGATCGATAAAACCATTTTTTCGGTGTCTGTGGATGACTTGCAGTACCATCTTTCCGGAATCTTTTGGGAGCGGACGCAAAATGACGAAGGGGCCTATTTTCTGCGCATGGTCTCCACCGACGGCCACCGCCTCACTTTGATCGAGCGCCCCTTGCCGGAAAGCGAGCACTTCGGCATCGAGGAAGGCATTCTCATCCCCCGGAAAGGCGTGGGCGAAATCTCCCGGCTGCTGGGGGAGGAAGAAAAGGTCTCCCTGGGATTAACCAAGCAGAGCCTGGCCCTGAAGGCCGACTCCAAGTATCTCTTTATCCGCCTGCTGGAGAAGAAATTTCCCGAATACCGGCGCATCATCCCGGACAGCTCCACTTTTCATTTCGTCGTCAACCGCCGGGAATTCCGGGACACCTTGCACCGTATTTCCATGCTCTCCACGGAACGCTTCCGGGGTGTGATCATGAAATTGGGCGCCGACGAGCTGGAGGCCTCCTTCAGCAACCCGGAAGTGGGGGAAGGACGGGAGGTCCTGCCGCTGAAGCTGGAGAAGGGCGACCCCGAGGCGCTTCCCATGGAGATCGGCTTTAACGCCAGGTATCTGCTGGAGCCTTTGAACGTCATAGATGCGGACGAGGTGGTCCTGGAAATCAACGACCGGGACCGGCCCTGCCGCCTGGTGTCCAAGGGGGACCCGGCTTATTTCACGATTATTATGCCCATGAGCCTGTAAGGTGCGCCTTGCGCACCATTTTCCTGGAGAATAGATGGACGAAAGAAAATACTTGCAGCGGTTCGGTGAGCGGGTGGGTTACACGGAAAGGGAAATGGAGGAGATTCCCGACGGCGACCCGCGGCTCAGGCAGATCGCCAAACTGACCCGGGCCGCGGCCCGCTATTCCATCCAGGGAGAGGTGGTGAGCGCCCGGCATTGCAACTCGGGCTACAAAACGGGGGACAGGTTCATCCTGGACGTGGACGGAAATTTCGTCACCAAGCTCTGTCCATCAAGATTATGCGTGTATCTGATGGCGCAGATGCAAATCCCCGTGGCCCTGATCAACGAAAGATTAAGCGAGGGCCTGGACCCCAACCGGATCCATTTCATGAAATTCGTGCGCTGCCCGGACGCGGGGGTGGAATGCGCGGGGTATGGGGAGGTGATGGTGGAGGTCAGCGTCGTGCCCCGGGTTAAGCCGAAGGCTTAGTATTTTTCTGGTTCCCAAGCTGTGCTTGGGAACCCAATTGGACGCAAAGCTTTGCTTTGGTCCATTCTGATAATCAACCTGGATTCCAGCGCCAACGTTGCCCAAGCCAAGCTTGGGCGGCAAGTGCGTTCCCAAGCATAGCTTGGGAACGAGGAGAATAACAGAGGTTCCATGGCTCGCATCGGCATCATCACCTGCGCCAATTGCACCCAGGATGCCAACTGCGCGGCGGTGGTCTGTCTGGGGGATTTAAGGAAGCGCCGGGGTTTTTTCGAGCGCTACCCCAAGGATGAGCCCCTGGACCTGGTGGGCCTGATTTCTTGCGCGGGCTGCCCCACATTGGCCGCGGCGGAAAAGATCCTGCGCCGGGTGAAGGCCATCGCCGACTTTAAGGTCCATGCCCTGCATCTGTCCTACTGCATGACCGCAGTCTGTCCGTTTGTGCATAAATATCAGGAAGTCATTAAGGAGAATTTTCCCGGGCTGGAGATTGTTCCCGGCACCCATAAGCCCGGGCCCCTGCCTGAATTCCGGCGGGGGGTGAAGGAGCTGCTCTGCCAGACCCTGGCGGGCACGCAGACGATGGCGGACATGATCCGGGGGACTATAAAGACCCCGCAAGAATAATGTTACTCTGCGCCCTCTGCGTCTCTGCGGTTATAATCACCGCAGAGACGCAGAGGGCGCAGAGAAAAGACTTTTGCAAGAGATTCAAAGGAGAAGCATTTTGGCGAACAACCCCAACGCTCCCGAAGAGTACAGCGCCGAACAGATTCAGGTCTTGAAAGACCTGGAGGGCGTGCGGGAACGGCCGTCCATGTATATCGGCAATACCGGCCCCGAGGGCCTGCACCACCTGGTCTACGAGGTGGTGGACAACTCCATCGACGAGGCCATGGGCGGGCACTGCACTGAGATCAAGGTTAAGATCCACCCGGACAACAGCGTCACCGTGGAGGACAACGGCCGGGGCATCCCCGTGGACCTGCACCCCACCGAGGGCCTGCCGGCAGTGGAAGTGGTCATGACCCGGCTGCACGCGGGGGGCAAATTCAACGGCGGGGCGTATAAGGTCTCAGGCGGCCTGCACGGCGTGGGCGTCTCCGTGGTCAACGCCGTCTCCGAATACCTGGAGGTGGAGATCCGCCGGGACGGCAAGGTCTATCATCAGAGCTACGAACGGGGCCGGACCAAGACCCCGCTGACCATCACGGGAGAGACCAAGCGCCGGGGCACCAAGGTGCTCTTCCGGCCCGACCCCCTGATTTTTCCGGAGATCGATTTCAGCGACGACCTGTTGGCCCAGCGGCTGCGGGAACTCTCCTTTCTGAACGGGGGCCT
Source organism: Desulfobacca acetoxidans (assembly GCA_020723225.1). Lineage (GTDB taxonomy): Bacteria > Desulfobacterota > Desulfobaccia > Desulfobaccales > 0-14-0-80-60-11 > SURF-52. The sequence continues at coordinate 3,223 of DYJG01000147.1, forward strand.
GCGCGTCTTTTTGGAGGATGAGCGCAGCGGCCGCAAAAGCGAGTTTTTCTACGAAGGCGGCATCGTCTCCTTTGTCCAGTACCTGAACCGCAACAAGAACCCCATCCATCCGGACCCCATCTATCTCTCCGGGGGCCGGGGCGGCATCCAGATGGAGATGGCCTTCCAATACAACGACACTTATAACGAGCAAATTTTCACCTTTGCCAACAATATCAACACCCGGGAAGGCGGGACTCACTTAAGCGGCTTCAAGGCGGGCCTGACCCGGGCCATCAACCAATATATGACCACCGCGGAGCTGCCCAAGGCCCTGAAAAACTCCCACCTCCAGGGGGAAGACGTCCGGGAGGGGATGATCGCGGTGGTGAGCGTGAAGCTGCCTCACCCCCAGTTCGAGGGGCAGACCAAGACCAAGCTGGGGAACAGCGACGTCAAGGGATTGGTGGAAAACCTCCTCTATGAGCATCTCCTTACCTTCCTGGGGGAAAATCCGGGGGTCTCCCGGCGTATCCTGGCCAAGCTTCTGGACGCGGCCCGGGCCCGGGAGGCGGCCCGCCGCGCCCGGGACCTGGTGCGCAAGAAAGGGGCCTTGGGGGACATGACGCTCCCGGGCAAACTGGCGGATTGCCAGGAGCGGGACCCGGGCCGCCGGGAAATCTACCTGGTGGAGGGCGACTCCGCCGGCGGCTCCGCCAAGCAGGCCCGGGACCGGCGCTTCCAGGCCATTTTGCCGCTCAAGGGCAAGATCCTGAATGTGGAAAAGGCCCGGTTTGAGAAGATGCTGGAAAACCCGGAAATCCGCACCCTGATTTCCTCCCTGGGGTCGGACCTCTCAAAGGAGAACCCAAATCTGGAGGAGGACCTGCGGTACCACAAGGTGATCATCATGACGGACGCGGACGTGGACGGCGCCCATATCCGCACCCTGCTGCTCACCTTTTTCTACCGGCAGATGGAGGCCCTGGTCAAGGGGGGCTACCTCTATATCGCCCAGCCGCCGCTCTACCGGGTTACACGGGGGAGTGAAAAGATCTATCTCAAAGACGACGGCGATTTTAAGACCTATCTGATCCAGCGGGGCCTGGAGAAAAAACGGCTGCGCCTGGGGAAGGAGAGCACCCTCCAGGGGCCGGCCCTGTCCCAGGCCCTGGAAAAGGTCTTTGCCTATCAGGAGTATCTCACCCGCTTTGAAAAACGGGGCCTGTCCCGGGAGATTTTGCAGCTCTTCCTTACTTTGGGGGTGACCTCCAAGGAGGCCCTGCGCCAGGAAGAGCGGCTGGGGTCGCTGCTTCAGTCCCTGGAGGCCGGGGGCCGCTGGCGCGCCCGCCTGGAGGAGGATGAAGAGCACCACGCCCAGGCGGTGGCCATTGCCTCCCGGGAGCGGGAGGCCCCGGAGATGCGCCTGGATTGGGACCTGTTGGGGGGCAGCGATTTTCAGGCCCTGGTGAAACTCGACCAATCCCTCGCGGATTTCAAGTCTCCGCCCCACCGCCTGGAGGAAAAGGAAAAGGCCTGGGAGTTTGCCAACCTGGAGGAAATGGTGGCCTTTATCCTGGAGGAAGGCCAAAAAGGCGTGTCCATCCAACGTTTTAAAGGCTTGGGAGAAATGAACCCGGACCAGCTCTGGGAAACCGCCATGGACCCGGAGACCCGGACGCTCTTAAAAGTGAATATCGAGGACGCTTACGCCGCTGACGAGATTTTCACCATCCTCATGGGGGACAAGGTGGAGCCGCGGCGGGAATTTATTCAGAGCAACGTCCTTGAATTGAACGAGTTGGATATTTAACTTAAGCGCACCGGGTGAGGGCAAAGCCGGAGTCGATCATCCTGCTCCGGGCCTGCATAAATCGGGGCGCATGACCGGAGTTAAGAGGGGAAACAACCGGGGGTACGGGCGTCCGTCGGCGCCGGTCTTCGGTCTTGCCCCACCCGGATTACAATCAGGAGGGAACTGCCATGCAGCGCAAAGCTAAATTCAGAGTCTTTGTCACCCGTCGAGAAGTGCTTGCGGTGGGCGATGTTCCGGACCATACCCTGATGCTCACCGAACTGGAAGGCTATCCCCTGGAATACACTCCCGGAGTGGCCGGTGAATTTGTCTATCGCCGCAGCGTGGGCTTTCATGACCGCATCAAAGGCGACGGCCATATGCACGGCTATGCCTTTACCGTTTATGAGCACGGCACCGTGTACTCCCGCTTCACCGGGGACAAGCGGGGCGACATGACCAGGGGCAAATGGGAGGTGGAAAGAGGCATCGGCAAACTGGCGGGCCTCAAAGGCGCCGGCACCTTTGTCGTCACCCCCGGGGAGAAGCCCGGGGAACTTATCCTGGAGATGGACGGGGAGTACCAATTATAACGTTAGTTCAAGGTTCAAAGTTCAAGGTTCAAAGTTGGGTGGGGCGGTTCTCGAACCGCCCCAACATTTTTTCCGATGTCTCACTCTATGGAATAGAAACACAAAGCATTATCATGGTAGAATTCTAATCAGCCATTCACGGGCCTTCAGCGAACCAGTAAATTATAAAAGATTCAATGGACTTGCCGTCATAACCTTGAACCTTGAACCTTGAACTTTGAACTTTGAACTTTGAACTTTTAGGAGAGTTGAAGCCCGATGCCTGAACCGACCTGCGCCAAGTGCGGCACGGCCATGGAGTTGGGAGAGGCCCGGGAATACCTGGGCCAGGAGCTCTGCGAGGATTGCTTCCTGGACGCCCTGACCATCACCAAGACCTGCGACCCCTGGGCGGTGCACACGGCCAAGAGCCTCAAGGACCTGCCCGGGGGACAGACCTTGACCCCCTTGCAGCAGAGGCTTTACGACCTGGTGAAGGAGCGGGGCGAGTTGCCTATGCTCGAGGCCGCGGCCCAACTGGGTCTCACCGAAGATGAACTGCGCCGGGAATTCGCGCCCTTGCGCCATATGGAAATGCTCCGGGGCTGCAAGAAGGAAAACCTCGTCTATCTCACCCTGTTTTGAGTACTACACCCACCGACCTCGATTACGCCCTGATCCGCCGGGTGGGCCGGGGAGACGCCCCGGCCCTGGCGGAACTGATGCGCCGCCACCAGGCCCGCCTCTATAATTTGGCCTACCGCCTGCTCAAAGACTCACTGGAGGCGGAAGACGCCCTCCAGGAGGTCTTTATCAAGGTCTATGAACACGCCGCCTCCTTTGAACCCAAGGCCACGGTGGGGGCCTGGCTGAACCGCATCACTGCCAACCACTGCCTGAACCTGCTCAGGTCCAGGCACCCCCAGGAATCCCTGGACCAGGAGGAATCCGTGACGGTGGCGGACCGCGGCGCCAATCCCCTGGAGGCCCTGGAGGAGCAGAACCTGGCCCGGCGGCTGGAGGAGGCCATGGCCGCGC
>DYJG01000148.1 GCA_020723225.1 Desulfobacca acetoxidans
AATATGTTATATTATTTTATAATAATTTACAAGTAATGAATCGATCGTTTTAGGTTAGAAAAAGGGAAAATAACAAGGGGGGAATGGTGCTGACTTCATAGGAGACTTTGTTGAACCTCGCTGAGAAGCTTGCCTATATGAATTGAGTATACTGCATTTGGCCCGAGTGTGAGGTGTTGGGAAAAATCACCGCCGTCTGCTGGCTAAGAGCCATACACCACAGCCATCGCTCAAAAATTTTTAGAGCCTTGCAAATCTATGGGCCGCAAATACTGAGGGAACTACCATGTTAGCCCAAAACGCGGTTTAGGATCTCCTTAAGACTAGCCATGCGGTAAGGCTTCTGGACGAACCCCGCCAACCCCTTGCCAGCGAATCTCTGGGTCACTTCCTGCTCATTGTAGCCACTGGAGAGGATCACCCGCACGTCGGGGCGCAGGCGCCGCAACTCCCGGAACACCTCCTCGCCACCCATCCCCGGCATGGTGAGATCCAGGATGACACAAGCGATCTCGCCTCCGCATTCCTGAAAAACCTTCAATCCCTCCTGGCCGTCGGCTGCAGTCAGAACTTTAAAGCCCAGTCGTCCCAGCATCTGGGTCCCCACATCCCTTACTTCGGGGTCATCATCGACGAGGAGGATGGTCTCGCCGCTACGGAGTGGATGGACGATTTGGGTCGCTCTTGGCTCTCGGTCCCCCAGGACCCATTCCTTCGCGGGCAGCAGGACCTTGAAGGTAGTCCCATGACCCACCTCGCTGTAGACCTTGATAGCCCCCTTGTGTCCCCGCACGATTCCCAGAACCGCAGCCAGGCCCAGCCCCCGCCCAGTGAACTTGGTGGTGAAGAAAGGATCAAAGATCCGCCGCCGGGTTTCTTCATCCATACCTGCTCCAGTGTCTGCTATCTCCAGGAAGACGTACTTGCCCTCAGGGAGCTTATCATCGAGGTAGCTATCTCCGAGGTAGGCCCGGTCGCAATCCATGACGCCGGTGGACACCGAAATAACCCCGCTCTGGTCCCCCAGGGCCTCAGACGCGTTGGTGATCAGGTTCATAATAACCTGACGCATCTGGGTGGCGTCCACTTCCACCGCCGGGAGATCAGCCGTGAAGTTATAGCGCAAAATGGCATTCTTGGAAACCGAGACCTTCAGAATCTGCGCCATTTCCTGGACAATTTCAGAGAGGTCATAGCGGCCTACCACAAAGCGGCCTCTGCCGGAGTAGGCTAACATCTGGCCGCAGAGATCCGCGGCCCGTTGGGAAGCCCTGACGATCTGTTCCATGTTGGAGCGGGCCGGAGACGCGGGGGAAAGGGAAAGCAGCGCCAAATCAGCGTTCCCCAGGATGGTCATGAGGAGGTTGTTGAAGTCGTGGGCGATACCCCCCGCTAAAACCCCCAGGCTTTCCAGCTTCTGCACTTCCTGCATCTGTTCTTTGAGCTTGGCCTGCTCTTCCTCGGTCCGTTTGCGCTCCGTGATATCCCGAGCCACTTCGATAACGGCTTTGACTTCCCCCTTATCACCGTAAAGGGGGACTGCATGTAATTCAAAGATTCTCCCTTCGGGAGTGGTAGATTCTCCGGAGGTAGGCTTTCCGGAAGCGAAACACTCCTGCACTTTGCAGTTTTCACAAGGGACTGCCCGTCCATGCCGGGCTTGATAGCAGAATTCCCCGATAGTCTCCGACGGTCTCTTGCCCAAAAACGAAATACCATGCGTGTCGTTTGTCCAAACGATCTTCATATCCGGGGAAATCAAGGACACTCCATCAGGAATGGCATCCAGAATTCCGCGGAATTCCTGGTAAAGGGAGCGATATTTGTTTTCGCTCTCACGCAGAGCGTCTTCCGCCTGTCTGCGCTCGCTGATGTCCCGGACAAAGGAGCAGTGGAATTCTTCGCCGCCAAAATTAATAGCGCTGATGGCTACTTCCACTGGGAAGATCCGGCCATCTTTGGTTTTGTGTGAGGTCTCGATCTTATAGGAACCATGGTCGTGTGTTATACGCCAGTGCTCCAGCCACTGTTCTTTGGGGAACTTAGGATCGATGTCGAAAACCGATAAGGAAAGCAGTTCTTCCCTGGAATACCCTAAGGAATCACAGGCCGCCTGGTTGACATAAACAAATCCGCCGTTAGCTTTCACCCAAAAGATTGCATCTCTGGCCTGGTCCACCGCAAACTGGGTCCTGGCGAGTGACTCTTCCATTTGCTTGCGTTGGGTGATGTCCGTGTGCGTCCCCAGCATCCGCAAAGGCTTCCCATCTTCGTCCCAGGCCACGATTTTACCAAGAGAGAGAATCCATTTCCAATCACCGGAAGTGGTGCGCTGCCGGAACTCCACCGCATAATCCGGAAGATCTCCCCGGATATAGGCACGATAAGTTGCTGCCACCTTTTCCCGGTCTTCGGGATGCAGCCTTTCAATCCAGCGGGCGTTGGTCTCCCGGAAATCCGCAGGGTCGTAACCCAGCATGGTGGCGTATTCGGAAGACACTTTGGCCTCGCCGGTCTGGATATTCAGATCATAAAGCCCCTGGTTTGCCGCCTGCAGTGCCAGCCGGAGCCGTTCTTCACTTTCCCGTAGCGCTTGTTCGGCCTGTTTGCGCGCGGTGACGTCGTGCACGATGGAATACAAGAGGTCCTGGCCCTTAATGCGGATGGGGCCGCTGAAGACCTCCACATCCCTGACTTCTCCACTGGCCAGGCGATGTTGGAATTGAAAATATTTCTGTTTTTCTGTTTCGGCCCGCTGCATGGCCTGGAAAACTTGATCAGGGGGCAAGGTGTTGAGATCGGTGGTGGTTTTAATCAGCAATTCTTCTTTGGAGTAGCCATAGTAGGCGCAAGCTGCGGGGTTGGCGTCCATGATGGCCCCGGTCTCCGGGTCAATCAGCAACATAACCGCATGATTGTTCTGAAAAAGGCTGCGGTGGCGTTCTTCGCTCTCTCTTAAAGCCTCTTCGGCCAATTTCCTTTCGGTAATATTGTAGGCGGTTCCCCTGGTGCCGGAGACATGACCGTCTTTATCACGCACCGCCTTGGCATTGAATACCAAGTGCAATTCCCGGCCGTCTTTGGCGAGGTGGATGGTTTCCAGTCCCTTGATAATATTTCCTGCTAAAAGCCTTTCAAACTCTTGCAGGTCCCGGGCGGCATATTTCTGGGGTTGAAAATCGGCAAAATGTTTTCCCAGCATCTCTTCAATCTTGTAGCCGAAAACCTCTTCCCAGGCTGGATTCAGATAGGTGTAACGGCCTGCGGAGTCGCACTGCCAGATGAGATCCTGCGCGGTTTCCACCAGATCATGATAGAGGGCCTGGGATTCCCGTAAGGCCTCCTCCATCTGTTTGCGCGCCGTAATATCCGTCCCTGTCCCCAAGATATAAGGGATATTATCGATGATAAATTTCTTGGCGGTGAAGAGGAAAGGGATTTTGCGGCCGTCTTTGGTAAGCATTCGGGCTTCTATGGAAGTTTCACCCCTTTCCAAGACTGCTGCCAGAGCGCGTTGCCCCGCTGGCCTATCCTCCTCGGCGATGGATTCCAGGGCAGGTATGTTAGCCAGCTCTTCCCAAGAGTATCCGGAAATCTCCAATCCGGACCTGTTCGTCCGCAATTGTTTGCCCTGGGAATCAAGGAGAAAGAAAGTGCCGGGGAGACTGTCGACTATCGCTTCAGTGAATAGTTTTTCCTTTTTCAACGCCTCTTCCACGCGGTGACGGTCAGTCACGTCCACCGCAATGCCACCCAATAGTGGAGGAGCGCCTCCAGCAGTAATAGGGAATTTGTAAGTATCGAAGAAGTGCTCCGCTCCTTGGGCGTCGGTGATTCTCTCTTGAATCACCAGGGGACCGGCGGTCAAAGCACGCCGGTCATCGGCGATCATTTGTTCGGACATCTCCCGGGGCAATAGTTCTTCGGTGGCTTTGCCCAGGCAATCCTTCCAACCAAAGATTTCCTGAAGATAGCGGTTGGCAAAAACCAGACGCCCCTCCTGGTCCTTGATAAAGGCCGCGGCTGGCAGGTGGTCCATAAAGGTGGAGAAGCGCTGCTCGCTTTCAGCCAACGCGGCTTCCGCCCGTTTGCGGTGGGTAATGTCCACGTGTTGAAAGACGGCATTGGTTACTTGGCCCCGGTGGTCAACTATGGGAGAGACATTGACCTCGATAATAACTGATGCGGTCTTTTTTTCTAATTGGAGAATTTTAAGCTGGGAGGTGTCATAATTCAGTTCGAATCTTACCTTCTCCCCTTTTTCGAAAACCTGCTTTAAAAAGGGCATAACTCCTTGGTCCGCCACAATATTGTCATGAAAAACATTGTACTTGCCCAAGACTTCCTCCGGTTTGATATGGAGCAAATCGAGGCATGCCTGATTAATCTTGATAAGGGTGCCCAGGGCGTCGGAGATCCACATGGGGTAAGGGCTTTGATCGATAATGCTGTTCAGAAAAGACTCAGAGGAGCGCAGGGCTTCCTCGGCCCAATGACGTTCGGTAATGTCCCGGGCGGAGGCCAAAATGTGAGGGCGCCCCTCATATTCAAAGGGGCTTAAATGTACTTCTACAGGGAAGGTGGCGCCGTCCCGGCGCTGGTGGAAACCTTGTAAAGTAAGCCTTTCCCCTTGCATTACCCTGGCCCACAGGTTACCCAAAGCTTCCGGGTCCCCATCTTTGACAATGGTTGAAAACGGGAGCTGTAAGAGTTTCTCCCGCGTGTACCCAAGGCTGTCGCACGCTGACTGATTCACCTCCACGAAGCGACCTTCCAGATCATGCAGAAACAAGGCATCCGCAATGCTGTTGAATAGGAGCTTGAACATCTCTTCTGGCCGAAGCGACTTTTCGTGGCCCTTGCCGCTGGTGCCCATTTCGTCCTCCTTACCCCACCTTACCACCAGTTCTCCAAAGAGGTTCTGTGAAGATTCTCAAGGAGCATTTACTGGGTTTAGCATCCCTGTCCTGGGGCGCAGGGTGCTTCTATGTATAATATTTTAACTCAATATAATATTCCTAAGCTACTGAGATAAACCGGTTGGAATCTACCTCATAGATCCCCATGCTGTTTTTTCCATGAGGCCGTCTCGATTTTTGGTATGATTAATTATTTATGGAAAATTATTTTCTATAAATAATTTTTATTAATTATAATAAAATTAAAATGAGAACTGATCCGCAAAAACGTCTGGCACAGATGATCAAAGTGTTGAGGGAGGAAGGATGCCGCCTCACTCCCCAGCGGCTGGCTCTGTTAAAAATCATAGCTAGCAGTGAAGAGCACCCCAGTGTGGACCGGCTTTTTGAGCTGATAAAAACCGATTTCCCCACCACCAGCCTGGCCACTATTTATAAGACCTTGAGCCTGTTAAAAGATATGGGCGAGGTTTTAGAGCTTAATTTGGCCGTGGTGGGCAGCCGCTACGACGGCAATAAACCTTACCCGCACCCCCATGTCATTTGTAATAAGTGCGGCCGCATTCTTGATCCCGAGTTTACGGGCTTGGCCGACATCTCTTCAGAAATGGTCAAAAAGACCGGCTATCTGATCACCCATCACCAACTGAACTTTTTTGGCCTCTGCCCTGCCTGTCAAAAAGAAGGGCAATCGGTCGACATCGAGGACGAACAAAATGGCAAAAGATAAAAAGACCTTGACCTCCGGGTTCGGCATTCCGGTGGCCGATGGCCAGAACAACATGACGGCCGGGCAAGGTTTGGTCTTATGGCAAGATGCATAAAATCAGACAACGAAGAGAGGAAACTTTATGAACGACAATAAGAAGCGCCCGGTAATGGGATCCGCCGTCCGCGGTGGCAGGTCGATCCGGGACTGGTGGCCCAAACAGTTGAACCTCAAGATTCTGCATCAGAACTCTCCCCTGAGCAATCCGATGGGCGAGAAGTTCAACTACGCTGAGGAATTCAAGAAACTCGACTTTGAAGCCTTGAAGAAAGAACTCTATGCGCTGATGACCGACTCCCAGGACTGGTGGCCGGCCGATTACGGTCATTATGGGGGGCTATTCATCCGGATGGCCTGGCACCTCGCCGGCACCTATCGCATCGGCGACGGCCGCGGGGGCGCGGGAGCGGGTCTCCAGCGCTTTGCCCCCGTCAACAGCTGGCCGGACAACGTGAACCTCGACTAGGCCCGCCGGCAGCTCTGGCCCATCAAGCAGAAATACGGCAGGAAGATTTCCTGGGCCGACCTCATGATCCTCGCCGGCAACTGCGCGCTGGAGTCGATGGGATTTAAAACCTTCGGCTTCGGCGCCGGGCGGGCGGACGTCTGGGAGCCCCAAGAGGACATTTACTGGGGGGCCGAGAGCGAGTGGCTGGGCGACCAGCGCTACTCCGGCGACCGGGAGCTGGAGAATCCCCTCGCTGCGGTGCAGATGGGCCTGATCTACGTGAACCCCGAAGGGCCGAACGGCAACCCGGATCCGGTCGCCTCCGGCCGTGACGTTCGAACTACCTTCGGGCGCATGGGGATGAACGACGAAGAGACGGTGGCGCTCGTGGCCGGCGGCCACACCTTCGGCAAGTGCCACGGGGCCGGCCCTGCGTCCCATGTGGGGCCTGAACCCGAAGCCGCCCCCAT
>DYJG01000149.1 GCA_020723225.1 Desulfobacca acetoxidans
AGGTCTTTGTGTCGGATTTCTATACCTCCCGGTTCACCAACGCCCTGTGCATTACGGTGAGCGTGCCGGTGCGCAACGAAAGCGATGAAATCCAGGGCGTTTTGGGCATGGATATCCGCTTCGAAGCCCTGGCCAAGATGGAGCGGGAAGGGGAGATTTAGGGGGCAGGGGTCAGGGGCCAGAGAAGAGCGGCCAAAAGTAATCAGTGATCAGTCATCAGTAATCAGTATTGACTACAAGGCTAACCACTGATCACTGATTACTGATTACTGATCACTAATCACCGGCAACACCAGTAACTTCGTAGATAGGGAAAACCTGGTTGTGGAAATAATCGGCCCCGCGGTCCTGGGAATAGCGGTAATCCTCATCTTCGGGGGATTGCTGGCTTGGGCCGCGGTCTATCTGCCCCGTCTCTTAAAAATGAGGGAGGCCGGCCTGGAGGGCGGATGGAGTCTGGGGCCCATGGGACCCGGTCCTTTCGAGCCAGCGGAGCCGGTTGCCCCGGCGGCGGAAGGGAGGCCAGCTCCGGTCCTGCCGCCCCGGGAGCCTTTAGCCGACAGACTGGGAATTGCGCCTGAGGACCCCCTGGTGGCCGCGGCCATCGCCCTGGCCCTGGCGTTGGAGCAGCGGGAGTCCAAACCTCTCCGCTCAGCCGGGACCGCTTCTCCCCCTGGCTCTTCCTGGGCTTTATCCGGCCGCTGGCAGGCCATGCAGGCCCGAATCAACATGCAGAAGAGATGATAACCGACTTTTAACCGAAAACCGAAAACCGAAAACGGTATACTTATGGGACGCTATCGGCTGATCATCGGCGATAAGACTTTTGACGTGGAAGTCCTGGGGATCCAGGGGGAGCAGGCCCGGGTCGCGGTCAACGGCCGCACCTATGAAGTTAAATACCAGCCCCTGACCCCGGGGACGGCGGCTCCGGCTCCGGCTCCGCCGGTTCCACCCAGGGCGGCGCCCCCCAAACCTGCGGCTCCGCCCCGGCCACCGGCGGCGGCTCCTTCGCCACCGGAGAAGCCTGCGGCGCCTTCAGCCGCCGGGGAGCCGGGCGCGGTCGCGGCCCCCATGCCCGGCTCCATCCTCGAGGTCCTGGTAAAGGTGGGGGACCGGGTGGAGATCGGGGCGACGGTGGTAAAGCTGGAGGCCATGAAGATGGAAAACGACCTCCAGTCCACCATCGCCGGGGTGGTCAAAGAGGTGCGGGTGTCCAAAGGCGACAATGTGTCGGTGGGCGAAGTTCTGGTGGTGGTTTCCGCGTAACTGAGGCGGTGCGGGTTGATGCCGGGGGAGATTAACCTGATTCAACTGGGTCTTTGGGTCTTGGTGGCCGTTTCGGCCCTGGGATTGATCTATGTGGCCGTGGCCTTCCGGCTGCACCCGATTTTTCTGGTGCCATTGGCTGTAGGCGCGCTTTTTGCCAATATTCCCATCCCAGCCCTGGCCTCCTCCCTGGCCCCATTTTTTCTCACCCTCCAAAGCGGGCTGACCTCCGGCCTTTACCCCGCCCTGATATTTTTGGGCTGGGGCGCGGGCGCCAATCTGACTTACCTCATCGCCCAACCCCGGCTCCTGGTCCTGGGGCTGCTCACCCCCATCGCCTTTTTCCTGGTCCTCTTTCTGGGCTACGGCCTGGGTCTGCCGCCGTCCCAGGCCGGGAGCGCGGCCCTGGTGGGCGGCGGGGACGGCCTGGCCGCCACCTTTTTGGTAGCCAAGATCGCGCCGGAACTCACCGGCCCGGTGGTCCTGGCGGCCTTTACCCTCACGGGCCTCTATTTTCTCCTGCAGCCCTACCTGGTGGACCTGCTGGTCAGTAAACAGGAGCGCATGTTGCGCATGCCCCCCAGCCGCAAGGTGTCCAGGAGGGAGTCCCTGCTCTTCGCGGCCGCGGGCCTGGTCCTGACCCTGATTCTGGTGCCCTGGGCGGCGCTGCTTACGGGCATGTACTTTCTGGGCAACATTCTGAAAGAAGCGGGGGTGGCGGACCGCCTGGCCCGGACCCTGTCCAACCGGCTGGCGGATATCCTGGCGGTGCTGCTGGGGTTGGCCGCGGGCAGCCAGTGCCATGCGGCCCTGATCTTCTCCCTGACTTTTGTGAAAATCATCGTTCTGGGACTGGCGTCCCTGCTGTTGGCCACGACCGTGGTGATCCTGGCCATCCGGGTGCTCAACCTTTTTTCCAGGCAAAAGATCAACCCCCTGATCGGGGCCGCGGCTTTGGGGCTGATGCCCGATGCCGCCCAGATGGTGCAGATCATGGGCCGCAGGGAAGACCCTCATAACAACCTCTTTTACCACGCCCTGGCCTCCAGCCAGGCGGCTTTGCTGGCTTCCACCTTGACCGCGGGGCTGCTCTGGAGTATCTTGGGCGGACGGTAGCGAACCTTGTGTTCGCCCTGGAACGTTCGGGCGAACACAAGGTTCGCCCTTACGGAAAAACAGATTTGATGTTGAGTTGGTAAAAAGGCTGGTGTAAGAGAATTTTTGACAAGAAAATCAGAAATCTTTTGATTTGCACCACTTCTTTCTGTGGTTAAATATGCTCCAGAAAAATCCCTCTGCAGCATTTAGCATTTCCCAATGATCCCATACGAGGTGCCCTTTTATGTGTGATCCCCAGAAAATGGCTTCTTTGAAGGAAGCCGTGGCCAAGTACGATGAGAAAGTGGCGAAGGTCCTGCAAAAGATCCCGGAGCGGAAAAAGGACTTCGTCAACACCTCCGGCATTCCGGTAAAACGGGCCTATACCCCTCTGGACATGGAGGGTTTCGACTACATGAAGCAGTTGGGCCTCCCCGGGCAGTACCCCTACACCCGGGCGGTGCAGCCCACGGCCTACCGGGGCCGCTACTGGACCATGCGCCAGTACGCCGGCTTCGGCTCTGCCGAAGAGACCAACGAGCGCTACCATTTCCTCCTGAAATCCGGCCAGACCGGGCTCTCCGTGGCCTTTGACCTGCCCACCCAGATCGGCTTCGACTCCGACCATCCCCTGGCCCAGGGCGAAGTGGGCAAGGTGGGGGTCTCCATCGACTCCCTCCACGACATGGAGCGGCTCTTCCAGGGCATTCCCCTGGAACAGGTTTCCACCTCCATGACCATCAATTCGCCGTGCGCGGTGCTCCTGGCCATGTATCTGGCGGTGGCGGAAAAGCAAGGGGTGGCCTTCGACAAACTCCGGGGCACGGTGCAAAATGACATCTTAAAAGAGTATTCCTCCCGGGGCACTTACATCTTCCCGCCCCGGCCCAGCATGCGGCTGATCACCGACATTTTCGCCTACTGCACCTCGGACGTGCCCCAGTGGAACACCATCAGCATCAGCGGCTACCATATCCGGGAGGCGGGCTCCACCGCGGTCCAGGAAGTGGCCTTCACCCTGGCCAACGGCATCGCCTACGTGGAGGCGGCCATTAAGGCCGGGCTGAAAGTGGACGAATTCGGCCCCCGGCTCTCCTTCTTCTTCAACTCCCATCTCGATTTCCTGGAAGAAGTGGCCAAGTTCCGGGCGGCCCGCAGGCTCTGGGCCAAGATCATGAAAGAGCGCTTCGGAGCCGCAGACCCCCGCTCCCTGATGCTCCGCTTCCATACCCAGACCGCGGGGTGCAGCCTCACCGCGCAGCAGCCCCTGAACAACATCATGCGCACCGCGTTCGAGGCCATGGCCGCGGTCCTGGGCGGCACCCAGTCCCTGCACACCAATTCCTACGACGAGGCGTTGGCCCTGCCGTCCGAAAACGCAGTGCAGGTGGCGCTTCGGACCCAGCAGGTCATCGCCTACGAGACCGCGGTGGCCGACACCGTGGACCCCCTGGCCGGGTCCTATTACGTGGAGAACCTTACCGACCAGATCGAGGCCCGGGCCCAGGAGTACATCGATCAGATCGACCGCCTGGGCGGCGCGGTGGCCGCCATCGAGAAGGGGTTTGTGCAGAAGGAGATCGGCGCCGCGGCCTACCAGTACCAGCGGGAGATTGAAGCCGGCTCCCGGGTGGTGGTGGGCCTCAACAAGTTCCAGGTCAAGGAGGAAAGGCTTTCAGACCTGCTGAAAGTCGACCCTTCCGTGGGTGACCGCCAGGTGGCCCGCCTGAAGGAACTGAAGAGCACCCGGGACAACGCCGCAGTGCAAAAGGCCCTGGCCGATCTCAAGGCCGCCGCGGCCGGCGACGCCAACCTCATGCCGCTGATTCTCACCGCGGTCAAGGCCCTGGCCACCCTGGGAGAAATCTGCGACACTTTGAGAGCCGTGTTCGGCGAATACGAAGCCCCGGCGCTGGTATAAGTAAGCAGTAAGCAGTGAGCAGTAAGCAGTTTCAAAAAATCGGAATTCATCAAACCTGCTCACTGCTCGCCGCTCACCGCTCACTGATAAAAGGAGAGTAAAATGAGAAAGATCAGGGTATTGGCTGCCAAGCCGGGTTTGGACGGTCATGACCGGGGCATCAAGGTCATTTGCGCGGCCCTTAGGGATAGCGGCATGGAGGTGATTTACACGGGGCTGAGGCAGACGCCGGAGCAGATCGTGGCCGCGGCCCTCCAGGAGGACGCGGACGTCATCGCCATGAGCGTCTTATCCGGGGCCCACAATTACCTCTTCCCCCGGGTGATGGAGCTGGTCAAGGAGAAGGGCATCGCCGACGTCCTGGTGATGGGGGGCGGCATCATTCCCGACGAGGACGTGCCGGCCCTCAAATCCGCCGGCATCGCCGCCATCTTCGGCCCCGGCACGGACACCAAGGACATCATCGGCTTTATCCAGGAAAACGTAAGGAAGCATTGAGCTTCTCGAAGCAGAAGCCGAAATTGGATTCCAATATTGGTTTTTTGTAGGGGCGAACCTTGTGTTCGCCCCAAACGTTCGGGGCGAACACAAGGTTCGCCCCTACGCAAAGTCGCCAAGGCGCAAAGGAAAGACGCAAGAAGGTTTAATCCCAATAACCTCTTGCGTCTTTTCTTTGCGTCTTTGCGCCTTTGCGTGAGAAAAATCTTACGGTCCGAAAGCCCGCCGGACAAATTCCAATTCTTCGGAACGGGTCTTTAATTCTTCCGTCAGCCGGCCCTCATGGAGGCGGTCCAGGATTTCCTTGATCAGGGGTCCCGGGGGAAAGCCCAGGGCCAGCAGGTCCCGGCCCCGGAGTTCGGGCTTCAGGTGCTTCAGGTGGGTGAAGTACAGCGAAATGGCCTTCTTGGTGGCCTCCTGGCGGGTTTTGGCCAGCATGTAGAGCAGGTATTCGGTGCCTATGGGGCTGAGCAGGCGGTAAATCCGCACCCGGCCCGGGTCCGTCAGCCGGTAAAGCTGGGTCAGGGTCCGGTCCGCGGCTTCTTTGCCCCTGGTAATGGCCGCGGCCCTTTTAGGGGAAATTTTAAAGCGCTGCACCATCTCTTCCAGGTCCTCGGGAGCCAAAGGCTCCACCAGTCCCAGGAAATAGACCAGCCAGCCCTCGAAATTTTCTTCCAGATAAAGGAGATCGAACCAGGACAAGACTCCCTGGATGCGCTCCAGCATGCCCTTGGTGCCTTCGTCGTAGCGCAGCCGGGGGTGGATGGGGGCCAAAAGATTAAACTCCGCCAGGCGGGCGATGGCGGGCAGAGGGTTGGTCTCCTGGAGAATCAGCCGCAGTTCCTGGAAGAGGCGGGCCCCGGAGAGGCGGTCGAAAAAGTTGTTTTTTACCGCGTTGTTAATGAGGTTGACGGTGAGTTTGCTCACCCGGAATTTGAAGCGCTGCTCGAAGCGGATGGCCCGGAAGACCCGGGTGGGGTCCTCCACGAAGCTCAGGTTGTGGAGGACGCTGATCACCCTTTCCTTCAGGTCCCGGTGGGCCCCGAAGAAGTCCATCAAAGTGCCGAAATCCCGGGGATTGAGCTTCACCGCCAGGGTATTGATGGTGAAGTCCCGGCGGTAGAGATCCATCTTGATGGAGCTGTACTCCACCACCGGCAGGGCGCCGGGGGCTTCGTAGTATTCGGTGCGCGCGGTGGCCACGTCGATCTTGAAGCCGTCCGGGAAGATGATCACCGCGGTCTTGAACTTGTGGAATTCCCGGGACCTGGCACCAAACCGGCCGGCGAAGCGGCGGGCAAAGACGATGGCGTCGCCCTCGATGACGATGTCGATGTCCAGATTGTCATACCTTAAAAAAAGGTCCCGGACGAAGCCCCCCACCGTATAGGCGGTGTAACCCAGTTCCTCGGCCACCTGGCCCACCTGCTGCAGCATGGCCAGGATCTTCTTGGGCAGCCGCTCCCGCATCAGGCTCTGGATATTCTTGGTGCGCAGCGGCTGGCTCCACTGGGTCTCCTCCTCCGCGGCGATGAGGAGGTGCAAGAGGTCGGTGCGGCTGATGACGCCCATGACTTCGCCGTCTTCCACCACCGGCAGGAGCCGCTGCTTGTTGATTACCAGTTTCTCCCGGATTTCCGCCAGGGTGGCGTCCGGGGGCACGGTGGCGATCTCCGTGGTCATGTAGTCCCTGGCCGGGTGGTGGCGCAGCCCGTGGTAGATGCCCTTTTCAATGGTCTGCCGGGTAATCAAACCCATGAGCTTCCCGGAACTGAGCACCGGCA
>DYJG01000150.1 GCA_020723225.1 Desulfobacca acetoxidans
GAGCAGTTTAAAAACGACCCGGTCCGGTTCTCCACTGTCCGGGTGCAGGACCCGGAGATCATCAAGATCCTGGACCAGCAGGGTATCAAGTACCAGGCCGTGCAGGAAAGGACCTGGCTCACTTCCCTCCTCTCCTTGATTCTCCCCACCCTGCTGCTATTGGCCATCTTTGTCTATTTCTTCCGGAAGATCGGCACCGGCGCGGGGGGTTTGATGTCCGTGGGCAAGAGCAAGGCCAAGGTCTACGTGGAGGATGAAACCAAGGTCACCTTCGCGGACGTGGCCGGGGTGGAGGAAGCGGAAGAAGAGCTGAAAGAGATCATCGAGTTCCTGAAGACCCCGGCCAAGTTCCAGGCCCTGGGGGGCAGCATCCCCAAAGGCGTGCTGGTGTTGGGCCCGCCGGGTACCGGCAAGACTTTACTGGCCCGGGCCGTGGCCGGCGAAGCGGGGGTCCCATTTTTAAGTCTGAGCGGCTCCGATTTTGTGGAGATGTTCGTGGGGGTGGGCGCGGCCCGGGTCCGGGACCTCTTTGCCCAGGCCCAGGAGAAGGCCCCCTGCATCATCTTCATCGACGAGCTGGACGCGGTGGGCAAGGCCCGGGGGTTAAGCCCCATGAGCGGCCCGGAGGAGCGGGAAAATACCCTGAACCAGTTGTTGTCGGAAATGGACGGCTTCGACACCCGCAAAGGAGTGATCATCATGGCCGCCACCAACCGTCCGGAAATTCTGGACCCGGCCCTGATCAGGCCCGGACGCTTCGACCGCCACATCCTGGTGGACCGGCCGTCGCTCAAAGGCCGGGAGGATATTCTGAAGATTCACACTCGCAAGGTCAAGCTCTCCCCCGAGGTCAACCTGAATACCCTGGCGGCCCGCACCCCCGGCATGGTGGGCGCGGACCTGGCCAACATCGTCAACGAAGCGGCATTGCTGGCGGCCCGGAAAAACAAGACCACGGTGGAGATGGAGGATTTCGAGGAAGCCATCGACCGGGTGGTGGCGGGACTGGAGAAGCGCAACCGCATGATGAACCCCCGGGAGAAGGAAATCGTGGCCTACCACGAAACCGGCCACGCCCTGGTGGCCGAGGCCCTGCCCACCACCGACCCGGTGCACCGGGTAAGCATCATCCCCCGGGGCATCGGCGCCCTGGGTTACACCATGCAACTGCCCACCGAGGACCGCTACCTGATGACCAAGACCGAGCTGGAGGACCGCATGGCGGTGATGATGGGAGGCCGGGTGGCGGAGGAGCTGCACTTTCAGGAGATTTCCACCGGGGCCCAGAACGATCTGTACCGGGCCACGGACATTGCCCGCTCCATGGTCCGGGAATACGGCATGAGCGAAAAGCTGGGACCCATCACCTTTGAGCGGGAGCGGCGGCCCCTGTTTCTGGAAACGATGATGCCGCCGGGCACCAAAGACTACAGCGAGACCACGGCCCAGGAGATCGACCAGGAGGTGGCCAACCTGATAGCCCGGGCCCACACCCGGGCGAAGGCCATCCTGGAGCAGCGCCGGGAGACCCTGGAGAAAGTGGCCCACGTCCTCCTGGAAAAAGAGGTGATCGAGGGGGAGGAATTGCGGGAGATTTTGAATTCAGCCAAGAGTTAGAAAATTGCATCAAGAGTCAACAAACGAGGCCAAGACAGCACATAAATAATTATTGACAGACAGGTTGATATGTTATTAAATTAATTAATAGATAGGATATTTAGGCTCTTAAAGTTTTTCGGGAGTTTTTTCGATATTTGGAAATAACTCCAGCCTAAATTTAGGGAGATTGAACGATGACAGTCATGGAGCAAGATTTGGATATTATCTTAAAGAAAATTGAATTTGAAATTAATCAGATTGATGAAGCGTACAAACTTATCGATCAAAGTGTCGAAAAGGATCTAGAAGATTTAATAAATAAATATAATCAAAAGGTTCAAGAGTCAGATTTGCCGTCAGAGTTGACTATTGATAAAATTAGAAATCAATATAAGGCATCATTGGTGAGTAAAAAACGAGAAGCTATGGATCGGGCTAAAGAGAGATTAATGAAATTGAAAGAAGAGATCGAGTTCACTATAGGGCGCACAAAAAGAAATACAAACTTAAATATGGGAGCTACATGTTAATATCTACTGTGCCGGATTAATCTATTATGCTGGATTATATTATTTCCTGGCAAGAGTTTTTTGACAAATTATCTACTTATTCTATAGTTTACTATCCGGTACATTTCATCTTATCATCTTTCGTCTCTTATTTTTCCTTCAAAGTTCTTTTGCCCGGGGTTAAAACGTTTGACGAGCTATTGCAGCACATTTTGACCCTCAGCAGGCAGGAAGAAAAAATCAAGCAGGAAATCAAGAAATTCACACTGCAATATGCGGTAGTTACCGGTTTGGCATCTTGTGCCATCATCGCTTTTCAATTTAAGGGGTTGAGTATTAATTCGGCCATCATTTATGGAGTGTTGGGAGCATATTTTTTGAAAGACCAGATGCTCCGGCCCATAAGCAAGGAAATCGTTAAAGAATTTAACAAACAAGTAGCCAGCCATATTGCCGAGACGAAGACAGAGATAGAACAAGATTACAAGTCAGAATTAGATAAGATTTCCAAGGATGTCCTTAAAGATACAGCCGAATTTGAGTAAGAAATTTGATTATAAAATAAACAATTAATTAGAATATATTATTACTGAATTATAGCCGAGATATGGCAAGATTTTATAATATAGTTTGTTAAGATTACAGATAAAATATTTCAATAACAATTAGTTAGAAGGAAGATTAAAATGAATATCGAAGAACTTAGGGCATCAGCGGACAAATGGCTAGAAGAATTTAAAGAGCTAAAGCAAAGAATAAGTTCCCCTTCCCCCGGAGGTGCACTCGAGGAACTGGAAGTCCATGATCCAATGCGAGAACAAGCCAGAAAATGGCTGGAAACAATCTTGCAAATTAGAGCAACTTTGATGTGGGATCAATTCCACGATTTTAAAAGAATGGGTAGTTTCATTTGGTTTGACCTACTATTGGATTTTTGTAACTTCTCTTGCTGTCCATCAATCATAATCGACCCCACGATCCTTTATGCACTCACCGATATCTCTTTGGATGGTTATATTCTGAGAAAGGCTTATGAATTTTCTGAAGAGAAAACCGGGATAGATGACCAAGACAGATATTATCTTGCGGAAAACAGGATAAGAACTGTGTTAAATTGTCCATTAAAATCTAACTTATCTGAGGAAATATTCGATACTGATACATATGAAGTCTTCGAATTAAAACCCGATAATTATATTACTTTCTATGGGGCCAGAAATAGAAAAGCCTATTGGATTTTTTTAAAAAATTATCATAGCTGGGTTGCTCATAAAGATTGCAGCGAGGCTTGCGAATTCATCAAAAAAATCCATAATACCGCCAGTAAACCCAAATGTAACATAAATGACATTAGAGATATCAAGGCTCTGATAGAGGCTAATTTCCACATAGCCAATCCCCTGGACCTTTATAGGCTTTGCCTTGTCAAGAAAAAGGCTGGATAGCCTTTAATTATGCACTGAGCTGTTTTAAAGCCCGGATTGTATACTCTCAGGGGCCGCAGCCCCACCCGGCGACCTGATTTTGGGCTATGGACCATTTTAAGGCGTCTACACAATGGTTTAATTAATCCATCTTAGAGACTTTGCCATCGACCTGATTTTTTCCTCCACTGCTGCCTTACAGGATCACATTCTCCATGAGGCCCGTCCCGGCGCCCTGACCCTGGTCCCACACCAGCGGCTGGCCCGGCAGGTGTGGCACCGGCAGCGGCTGCGGAGCCTGGAGCGGGGCCTGGCCGCGTGGGAGCCGCTGCCCCTGGCCACCCTGGGGCACTGGCAGGCCGGCCTCTGCCGTTCGCTCTGGCTGCCCCGGGCCGTGGCTTCCCCTTTACAACGGCTCGTTATCTGGCGGCAGGCCCTGGAAGCCGGCCCCTCCCTGGAAGGCGCCGCTCCGGATTTGACCTGGGCCCAGGCCCTGGATGAAGCCTATTCCTTGCTCTCCCGCCACCACCTGCCCGTGGTTGAGCCTGATCCCCAGGATTCACCCCTGGTCTCCTGGCGGCGGCGGCTGATGGGGATCTATCAGGAAATTTCCCGGGATGCAGGTTTTTTGCCCGAAGGGGAATTACCCGGCTATCTCCTTCAGGCCCTGGACGCCGGCAGGATCACCCTCCCGCAGCAGTTATTGGTGGTTGGCCTGGAGACCCCGGCCCCGGTGGAGGACGCCTGGCTCCAGGCCGTGGCCAGGCGCATCCCCGTGGTCCATCTCCAGGTCAAGGGAAACCCGGCCGCGGTAAAACAAGCCGTGGTCCTGCCCGATCCGCGCCAGGAAGTGGAATGGGCCGCAGCCCGGTTGTTGGAGCTGGCCGCAGAGGGGATTGCCCCGCACCGCTTGGCCCTCACCTCCCCGGACCTTACGAGCTACCTGCCGGAATTGCGCCGGGTCCTTAAAGAACTTCTGGGTCCTCCCGGAGCCCCTTCGGGCTGGGCCTACAACTTTTCCCAGGGCCCGGCCCTGGCGGACACCGCGTTTCTGCCCGCGGCCCTTTTGCCCCTGAAATTCGTCAGCGGCGGCGAACTCCGGGAAGACCTGGTGTCTCTGCTCCTCTCTCCTTACTATGGGGTATTCCAGGCGTATCAACATCAACTGCCCTTATGGGACCGCGTCTTCCGGGAGCGGCGGGTGGAGCGGGGCTGGCAGGCCTTAAGCCGGGCGGCGGCCCAGGCCGATCCAACTGGGGATTCCCGGGAAGTCCTGGCAGCCTTGGACCAGGTTTTCCAGATACTGCGCCCGGCCGTAGGCCGCGGCCGGGAGTGGACGGCCCGGCTGCGGCAGGCCTGGCGGCTCCTTAAGTTTCCCCAAGGAATGGATGAGGCGGAGCGCGCTCAATGGGGCCGCCTGGCCGCCCTGCTGGAGGAGTTGGAGAACGCCCTGGCCGCAACTGCGCTTACCGCCCTTGAGTTCCAGGAATGGCTGAATCTGGGAGCCCGCCGGGTCCTCCTCCCGGGAGAAGGGGTCCAGGACGCGGGGCTCCAGGTTTTGGGGCTGCTGGAGATGCGGGGATTGGATTTCGACCACGTATTGTGCCTGGGCATGAATTCCGGCGTCTTCCCCCCGCCCCCCCGGCCCTTGCCGTTGTTGAGCGCCGCTGAAAGACAAAAAACCCTGGGCGGGACCTATCAGAGCCAGCACCATTTTGCCCGGGAATTATACGACACCTTTTTGGCCGCGGCCCCCCGGATCACCCTGACCCGGCCCCGGACCGCGAACGAGGAAGAGGGGGTGGCCACCTCAATGTTCGAGGGAAGCTGGCACGAGGAGGAAATAGCCCCTTTAAGCCGGCCCCACCGGGCCTGGCTGCGCTCTCCCATAGCCCTGGCCGCCCTGGCGGCCGCTGGCAGACCGGGGCTCCCGCCGGAGACCGAAGGACCCGTCTCCATTCCTCTGCCGGCGGAGATTTCCCTCACCCAGGCCCAGACCGCGCTGCGCTGCGCCTGCCGTTTCCTGATGGAAGTCCTCTTGCAAGTCAGGGAACTCCCGGACATCGAAGCGGGCATCCCCCCCGTGGAACGGGGCGACCGCCTGCACAAGGTCCTGGCCCGCTTTGCCGGGGAATTTAAGCAGATTCTCGATAAACAGGGTTATTGGGGTGATGCGGAAGACGAGCAGGCCCGGGAGCTGCTGGCGGCCGCGGTTCGGGCGCTGCTGGCAGACCGGGGGGCCGACCTCCATTGGGAGGCGGAATGGGACCGTTGGCTGGGGAAAGAGGGCCTGCTATGGCAATGGCTCCTCCGGGAGCGGGAGCGCCACCATGAAGGCTGGCGCTGGCTGGCTATGGAGGAGCGTTTTACGGACCTGCAAGGGCCGGAATGGCCCTTCAGGCTCAAAGGCCGCATCGACCGCATCGATCACCACCGGGACGAGGGCCTGATCCTGTGGGATTACAAGACCGGGGAGATTCCGGGGGTGAAAAAGGTCTTTGAGGAAGGGGAAGAGTTCCAGCTTCCCGGCTACCTGGCCGCAGTCAAGCAGGAAAGGGTGGAGTCCGCCAAAGGCGGGAGCGCCCTCAAGGCCGGGTATATCGGCCTGAAATCGGCCCGGGACAAGGATTTAAAGCACGAAGAGTTCCCCAAGCGTTCGGGAGAGTGGGAGCGGGTGATCGCGCAGATGACGCAGCGCCTGGCGCAATTGGGAAAGCGTCTGGCCGCCGGGGATTTTCGCCCCGAGCCTTTTCCGGCCCCTAACGGCAGGAATCAAGGGGCCTGTCGGTACTGCCCGTACCTGTTGATCTGCGGTTTCGTCCCTCCGGAGACAACAGAGGACGAGGAAGAAGGGGAATGAAAGATCATCCTTTTGATCAGGCCGCCCGGGAAAGGGCGTAGGGTGCGTCTCACGCACCAAAGGAGCCTGTTAGGTCGGGAAGCGCTCCTAAGATTGTGGACGTGAAAGAAGGCAAATGAACCACCGGCCCATGGATCAAGAAGCCCGGGA
>DYJG01000151.1 GCA_020723225.1 Desulfobacca acetoxidans
ATATTAGTCTTGGATTTTCCCGGAAGTGGGCTTTGGCCCGCTTTTTTTTGTGTCAATGGGTATCGTTTTAGCTTGGGGAATGATGCAAACATATTGAGGAATACTTAGATGGCCAGTGGTTCAGATTTAAAACAGGAAATATTGAGGCAGCTTGACCACTTGCCCGCTGAACAGCAACGCCGGGTCTTGATGTTTGCCCAGTCATTGGCCGTCTCCAGGCCAAAAGGAGTGCCGGGGAAGGAACTGCAAAGATTTGCGGGAATTTTAAGCAAGGATGAGGCCCAGGCGTGGATGAAATCTATAGAAGATGGATGTGAAAGAGTGGACCTGAA
Source organism: Desulfobacca acetoxidans (assembly GCA_020723225.1). Classification (GTDB taxonomy): domain Bacteria; phylum Desulfobacterota; class Desulfobaccia; order Desulfobaccales; family 0-14-0-80-60-11; genus SURF-52. The sequence goes on from DYJG01000151.1 coordinate 333, forward strand.
TGAGTGGTAAGATTTTAGTGGACACTAATATAATTATTGCCCTCTTTGCTGGGGAAGACTCGATAAGTGAGCGTCTGGCAATGGCAGAAGAGGTATTTATTGCAAGTACTGTTTTAGGCGAATTATATTATGGGGCTTATAAGTCTCATAAAGGAAAGGAAAATCTGTTACGAATAGATGAACTGGCGGAAAGAACAGCCATATTGGGCTGTGATCGAGAGACAGCTCGCCACTATGGTTTCATTAAAGATAATTTGAGAAGGCAGGGACGTCCCATTCCGGAAAATGACCTTTGGATTGCGGCATGCGCTCAACAGCACGATTTGGTTTTGGTGACTCGAGATGATCATTTCAAAGCCATAACCGGATTAAAATTGGAGATGTGGTGAACCGGCCCTTATGCGCATTTGGGATATCTCCCCGGAGCTACTCTGCCGCAAGCGCCTCTTGGGCGAACACCGGGAACTGCATGGCTTGTGGGTGATTTTAACCGAGAATAAGAAAGGCTTCTCCCGGCATCCGAAGACGCTGCGCTGGCGGGGGGAATTGCAGGCGCTCTACCGGCGGCACGAGGCCCTGGTGGCGGAGATGGACCGGCGGTGCTACCGGCACGCTACATCGCAGCCTACAAAAGAGGCCTGGGGGACGGCGGAGCAGGTGCGGATTCTCCGAGAGAAGAGGTGACTGCCGGGTGTAGGTGGAGCTATGACGCTGACACTGACGCATGGTTTGGGTTACGTGCTGTTGGGTCTGGTGGCCGGGGCCTTCAGCGGGCTCATCGGCGTGGGCGACGGGGTGATCATCGTGCCGGCCCTGGTTTTTATCTTCGGCCTTTCCCAACATATGGCCGAAGGGACCACGCTGGCGCTGTTGGTCCCTCCCATAGGACTGTTGGCCGCCTGGACCTATTATAAAGAAGGTTATGTGGACCTCCATATCGCCGGGTTGATTTGCCTGGGGTTCTTCTTTGGGGGGCTGTTGGGGGCCAAGTTCGCAAATTATTTAAGCAACGTGGCCCTGGAGCGGATCTTTGGCGTGGCCATGCTGCTGATTTCTTTGAAAATGATTTTTGCCAAATGAGGGCTGATACCAAACGTGAGCAAACGGGTAGCATTGCCAATCCGAGCGTAGCGAATCACCCCAAAATACCAGATTCGAAACGAAGCTGCGCTCCGTTCAGAATGACAACCTAATTGGCGGATTTGTAACGAAAAGCGAACAGCGAACAGCGAAAAACCGAAAACGCAAAACGGTAAACGGTACTAGATGGCAACTACGGAAGAAATCAAACAGAAGCTGGAAGAAATGATCCAGCCCCTGGCCGTGAGCCAGGGCCTGGAATTGGTGGAACTGGAGCTGCATCGGCCCAAGCGGGGCAAAAGCATCCTGCGCCTCTTTCTGGACCGGGAAGGCGGCATCACCCTGGAGGAAATCGCCCGGGTCAGCCGTTTGGTGAGCGGGCTGCTGGACGTCTACGACCTGATTCCCGAGTCCTTCCACCTGGAGGTCTCCTCTCCGGGATTGACCAGGAAGTTGAAAAAGCCGGAGGACTATCAGCGCTACACGGGCAGGCTGGCCCGCATCACCACCCGGGGCGCCCTAAACGGCAAGCAGGTCTTTCGGGGCATTCTCCAGGGGGTGGAGAACGATGAGGTTTCCCTTAAAGAAGGGGAGACCGTTTACCGCCTGCCTTTGGCGGAGATCGCCCGGGCGCGGCTGGACCTTGACATGAAAACTAATCTCAAGGGGGACAAGGATCTCTCATGAATTTGGAATTAAGACGGATTATCGATCAGGTAAGCCGGGACAAAGGTATTGATAAAGATCTGCTCATCGGGGCCATCAAGGATGCCATCCGTTCTGCCGCCAAGAAGAAATACGGGCCCCGGCTGGATATCGAAGTGAGTTACAAGGACGAGACCGGAGAAATCGAGGTCTTCCAGTTCAAGGAAGTAGTCGCCGCGGTGACCGACCCCCATCGGGAGATCACCATTGAAGAGGCCCGGAAAGAGGATCCGGAAGCTGAGATCGGGGACAGCCTGGGCTTCAAGATGGACGCGGCCGCGTTCGGGCGCATCGCCGCCCAGAGCGCCAAGCAGGTGATCATGCAGCGCATGAAGGACGCGGAGCGTGACCTGGTCTACGACGACTACAAGGACCGCAAAGGCGAGATTATCAACGGCATCGTGCAGCGCCTGGACCCGGAGGGGATCGTCGTCAACCTGGGCCGCACCGAGGCCCTGCTGCCGCCCTCGGAGCAGGCCCCCCGGGAAATCTACCACAAGGGCGAGCGCATCCGGGCCTACGTCCTGGAGGTGAAAAGGCAGACCCGGGGGCCCCAGATCATCCTCTCCCGCACCCACCCCCAGTTCCTGGTGGCCCTCTTCGAGACCGAGGTGCCGGAAATTTCCGAGAGCATCGTCCAGGTCCTGGGGTGCGCCCGGGAACCGGGGAGCCGCTCCAAGATCGCGGTGACCTCCCGGGATTCGGACGTGGACCCCGTGGGCGCGTGCGTGGGCCTCAAAGGCTCCCGGGTGCAGAACATCGTCCAGGAACTCCGGGGGGAGAAGATCGACATCATCCCCTGGAACCCGGACCCGGCCAAGTTTGCCACCAACGCCCTGGCCCCGGCCCAGGTGAGCCGCATCATCCTTAACAAGACCGGCCAGGCCATGGAAGTCATCGTGCCGGACGACCAGTTGTCCCTGGCCATCGGCAAGCGGGGCCAGAACGTGCGCCTGGCTTCCCGGCTGGTGGGCTGGAAGATCGACGTCAAGAGCGAATCCAAGTACTCCAAGTCCCTGAAGGAAGGCTACCTCTCCCTGCTCAGCATCCCGGGAGTGGGGGAGATCACCGCCAATCTCCTGCACGAGGCCGGTTTTACCGCGGCCCGGGAAGTGGCGGAGACCAACCTGGAGGAATTGATTCAGACCACCGGCCTCACCGAGAAGAAGGCGGCCGCACTCATTGCCGCGGCCCAGGAAATGGTCAGCGGCCAGGCCGGGGAAGAAGGGGCCGGGGCCCAGGCGAAAACCGAATTGGAAGCGCAAGAATAAGTGATGGATCCCCATCACTCGGGAAATAAGTTGCGGGGGTTAGATCAATATATGGCGAAAACCAGGATCTTAAATCTGGCCAAAGAACTGAAGGTGGATGTCAAGGTGCTCATGCAGCGCCTTAAGGATGAGATGGGACTGCAGGTGGACAATTACCTCAGTTCCGTGGATGACGCCGTGGCCGTCAAGGTGCGCCAGGTTATGAGCCAGGCGGAGCCCCAGGTGGAGGAAAAGCGGGTCGGAGACCTGATCAAACGCCGCCGCCGGGTGGCGCCGGTGGCCTCAGTCCTTCCCGCCGAGGCTCCGGAAGAGCCGGCGCCGTCGCCGCCTCCGCCGCCACAGCCGCCGGCGGCTCCTCCCAAGGCGCGTAAGCCGAAAGAGGTGGTGGCCCGGATAGTATCCCTGCCTCCCAAAGAGGCGGCGCCGCCTCCGGAAGTGGCTCCGCCGCCTCCGCCGGTGGAACCTCCCCCGCCCCCGGTGGTGGAGGCGGTGGAACCGGCGCCCGTCGCCAAGCCGGCCAAAGTGGCCGCGGCGGAGGCCGCTCCGGCCAAGGCCCCGGCCCCCACGGACTCCGGGGCTGCATTAAAACGGCAAAAGGGCAAAATCAGAAAGAAAGAGATTCCCGCCCGGATCATCAGTCTCCCCACGGAACCGGCGCCGGAACCAGCCGCGGCTGCTCCCCCGCCTGCCGCGGCCGCGAAGGAAGCGGCGGTTAAAGCTGCTCCCCCCGCCGGCCCCAAGCCGGCGACTCCGGCCAAGCCGACCGCTGAAGAAGAGAAGAAGGGCAAACCCAAGAAAAAGACCAAGCGGCCTGAAACCGCAGAGGCCGCCCGGGCCAAGCCCGTGAAAAAACGGGAGGTCCGGGAACGGGCCGACCTTTACGGCCTGGCCGAAGGGGAGGCCCGCCTTCCCGGCCGCAGAAAGGGGATGCGGAAGGCCATCAAAAAGATCGGCAGGGCCGAACTCACCGTCCCCAAGGCCATCAAGCGCCGCATCAAGGTGGGAGAATCCATCACCGTGGGCGAACTGGCCAAACGCATGGGCATCAAATCCGGGGAAATCATCAAGCAATTGCTGCAGATGGGAGTGATGGCCAACATCAATTACCCCATTGATTACGATTCCGCGGTGATCGTGGCCTCGGAGTTCGGGTTTGAGGTGGAACGGGCCGCCATGATCGAAGAAGACCTCCTGGCGGAAACCCGGGAAGTGGGAGAGGCCCAACCCCGGCCCCCGGTGGTCACCATCATGGGGCACGTGGACCACGGCAAGACTTCGCTGCTGGACGCCATCCGCCAAAGCCGCATCACCGCCGCGGAAGCGGGCGGCATCACCCAGCATATCGGCGCCTACCACGTGGAACTGCCGGAGGATCGCGGCGAGGTGGTTTTTCTGGATACCCCGGGCCACGAGGCCTTCACCGCCATGCGGGCCAGGGGGGCGCAGGTCACCGACCTGGTGGTCCTGGTGGTGGCCGCGGACGACGGGGTCATGGAACAGACCCGGGAAGCCATCAACCATGCCAAGGCCGCCGGGGTGCCCCTGGTGGTGGCGGTCAACAAGATCGACAAAGCCAATGCCAATCCGGAGCGGGTGAAACGGGAACTGGCCAACGAGGGGGTGGTTTCCGAGGAATGGGGCGGAGACGTCCTCTTTTCCGAGGTCTCCGCCAAGAAAGGAACCGGCATCACCGACCTGTTGGAAAAGATCCTGCTGCAGGCGGAAGTCCTGGACCTCAAAGCCCCCAGGGAAGTCCCGGCCCTGGGCCGGATCATCGAATCCCGCCTGGACAAAGGGCGGGGCCCGGTGGGCACCGTGCTGGTGCAGAAAGGCATGCTCAAGGCCGGGGATCACTTCGTGTGCGGTCCCCAATTCGGCAAGGTACGGGCCATGCAGAACGACCAGGGCCAGAAGGTGGAGGAGGTCTATCCGGGTATGCCCGTGGAGGTGCAAGGTTTCAGCGGCGTGCCGGAGGCCGGGGACGAATTCCTGGTGCTGGAGGATGAACGCAAGGCCAAGCAGATCGCCATGATGCGCCAGCAGAAGCAACGGGAGGCCGCGCTGGCCCGCATCAGCCGGGTCAGTCTGGAAAAGCTCTACCAGCGCATCCAGGAGGGGGCCGCCAAGGAGCTGAAGATGGTGCTCAAGGCCGACGTGGCCGGCTCCATCGAGGCCCTGGCCAAGGCCCTGTCCGAACTGGGGAGCAAGGAGATCAAGGTCTCCCTGATCCACCAGGGTTTGGGAGAGATCACCGAAAGCGACATCATGCTGGCCTCGGCCTCGGACGCCATCGTCGTGGGATTCAATGTCCGGGCCAACCCCAAGGCCGTGACCCTGGCCGAACAGGAACAGGTGGATGTGCGCTACTACGACATCATCTACAAGCTCCTGGAAGACATCCACGCGGCCCTGGAAGGGCTGCTGGAGCCGGTGGTGGAAGAGAAGCTCCAGGGCCGGGCCGAAGTGCGCCAGGTCTTTACCATCACCAAGGTGGGAACCATTGCCGGCTGTATGATCTTAGACGGCAAGGTGGAGCGCAACTCCCTGGCCCGGGTGCTGCGCCAGGGAAAGACGGTCATCGAAGGGGCCAAGGTCACTTCCTTGAAACGCTTCAAGGAGGACGTGAAAGAGGTCCTCTCCGGCTATGAGTGCGGCATCGGCCTGGATCGGTTCAACGACTTAAAGGAAGGGGACATCATCGAGACCTATGTCCAGGAAAAGGTGAAGGCCGTGCTGGAGGCCCTGCCCACCCGGGAAGAGAAGGCGGAGGAGTAAGACCGGTTGCGGGTTGCGAGTTGCGGGTTGAAAGAAACGGGAATCGGAAAATGAAAAACCGAAGACCGAGGACCGAAGACCGAAAACTGAAAACGTGGGTCCCCCGTTGCTTCCGAGCCTGGAGCCTTAAAGAGGAAGATGTATGATCGTCGCTGCGGCCCGCATTACCCTGCTCATTCCCGGGAACGACTCTCTGAAGGGGAAGCGCCAGGTGGTGCGGAGTCTCATCGAGAAGGTGCGCCATAAATTTGAGGTCGCCATCGCCGAGGTGGACAGCCACGACAAGTGGCAGCGCGCCGACCTGGGCCTGGCGGTGGTGGGCAATGACGAAAAACACCTGGGCCAGCGGGTGGAAAAGGTGATGCATTT
>DYJG01000152.1 GCA_020723225.1 Desulfobacca acetoxidans
AGTTCATGAACTGGCCCGGCGGCATCCTCACCGATTCCGGTGGTTACCAGATCTTCAGCCTGGCGCCGCTGCGCAAGATTACCGAAGAAGGGGTGCATTTCCGCTCCCACCTGGACGGCTCCAGCCATTTCCTCACCCCGGAAAAGGTGGTGGAGCTGCAGTTGGCCATGGGCGCGGATATCATGGTCTGCCTGGACGAATGCCCCGGTTATCCGGCCCCGGAGGAGGAGGTGCGCCGGGCCGCGGACCTGACCTTAAGATGGGCCAAGCGCTGCCTGGAGGCCCGGGGCGGCGCGGCCGCGCCCCTTTTCGCGGTGGTTCAGGGGGGGATGATTCCCGAACTCCGCCGGGAGCAGGCCCAGGCCTTCAGGGAGCTTAATTTCGACGGCTATTGCCTGGGGGGCTTGAGCGTCGGCGAAGACAAAGACATGATGTTGGCCATGGTGGAGGCCACCACTCCGGAGCTGCCCGAGAACAAACCCCGCTACCTGATGGGTGTCGGGACCCCGGAGGATTTGGTGGAGGCGGTGGCCCGGGGGGTGGACATGTTCGACTGCGTGCTGCCCACCAGAAACGGCAGAAACGGCATGGCCTTCACCGCGGCCGGGAAGGTGGTGGTAAAAAACGCGGCCTTCGCCCGGGACCCCCGGCCCCTGGAGGAGGAGTGCGGCTGCTACACCTGCCGCCGTTATTCCCGGGCCTATTTGCGCCACCTTTATCTTTCCCGGGAAATTCTCTGCTATCGCCTTTTAACTCTGCATAATTTATATTACTATCTGCACCTGATGGCGGACATGCGCGCGGCCGTGGCCGCGGGCCGCTTCGCCGCGTTCCGCCGTGAGTTTTACGATAAACGAGAGGGAGGTAACTAAGCGTGGTTAATTGGGCACATGCCGCAGCTCCGGGAGGTGGAGCTGAGAGCCCCATGTGGACCTTTATGGCCCCCATGGTCTTGATGGTGGTGATTTTCTATTTCCTGCTGATCAGGCCCCAACAGAAAAAAGCCAAAGAACACCGCAACTTTTTGGAAAACCTGAAGAAGGGCGACCGGATCATCACCACCGGCGGTCTCTGCGGGGAAATCGTCAACATCCAGGACCAGGTCCTGACCGTGGAAATTGCCGATAAAGTGCGGGTGGAAGTGGGACGGCCGTATATTGCCGGGTTTGCACCCAAGAAATAGTGAGCAGTAAGCAGTGAGCAGTGAGCAGTAAGCAGTAAGCAGTAGGGGCAAACCTTGTGTTCCCCCTGGACGTTGGGCGAACACAAGAGTTCGCCTCTACGAAAAAAACCTTTCACGACGAATTGCTTGTATTTCTGCTCACTGCTCACAGCTCACTGCTCACAATTTAGTTCACTACTCACAGTTTTCACTTTTGCCAAGCTGTAACGAAAAGGTAACTAAATGACCCAGGGCCGGCCCCAGGAAGCCTTAATCCAGGAGATCGTCCGGTTGCAAGAGATGGCCCGGGAATGGGCCCGCCTCTTTCCCCAGGCCGCGTCCCAGGGGGAACACTGGCTGAAGGTCCTAGACGAGGTCCGGGGCCACGTCTCTGAAGAGACCTGCCGCCTGGCGGTGGTGGGCGCGGTGAAATCCGGCAAGAGCACGGCTATTAACGCGCTCCTGGGCCGGGATCTACTGAAGCGGGGCGCGGGCATCCTCACCGCCATGGTGACCCGCATCCAGCCCGGGGTTGAGCCCCGGGCGGTCCTGAAGTTCAAGGAATGGCCGGAAATCAACGGCGAGATCAACCGGGCTTTGGGCCTGCTCCCGGTTTCCCGCCTCAAGGAACGGGCCGCGCCTTTGGATTTGCAGCAGGCCGCGGACCGGGAGTTGTTGTTCCAGGTGCTGGGGGAAGCCCAGCAGGAGGACATCTGGACCGAAGGCAGCCTGGACCCCAACTATCTCCTTCTGAAATCCTACTTAGAAGGGTTTGACCAGGTCCAGGGATTCCTCCGGTCCGCCAATGTCCTGTCCCTGGCCGGCCCGGACCTGGCCCGCCACCGGGAAATGGTGACCCGGGAGGCCACCGCGGTTTTCTTAAAAAACGTGCTCCTCACCATACCCTTCCCCTGGACGGCTGCGGGACTGGAGTTCGGGGACTGCCAGGGCAGCGACTCCCCCATCCCCCAACACCTGGCCCAGGTGCTGGCCTACCTGGTGAAATGCGACCTGGCGCTTTATGTCGTCAGTTCCCGGGTGGGCCTGCGCCAGGCGGATTTTCAGTTCCTGGGGGAGCTAAATAGGATGGGGCTGGTCCCCCACCTGCATTTCATCCTCAATCTGGATTTGGGGGAACATGCCTCCCTGGAGGAGACCCGGCAGATCCGGGACCGGGTGGCCCGGGAACTGGCCCCCTGGCAGCCGGAGCCCCGGGTTTATGCCTTTTCCGCCCTGAAGCTCCTTCTGGACCGCCGCCGCAGCCGGGGAGAAACCCTGGACCAGAGGGAGGCCGGGCTTCTGTCCGTCTGGGCCTTGGACCAGGCCGCGGCCGCCTTCTCGGAACAGGAGGCGGCCCGCTTCCAGGAAGATTTGCTGGCCGCGGTCCAACGCCTCCAGAGCCGCCGTCTGGCCGGGGGCAGCCTGTCCCAGGTGCAGATGGTGGCCCGGGGTCTAAAGGAGCAGTTGGAACTCACCCTGGGCCTGCTGGGCCGGGACCTGGATGCCCTAAAACAGGTGGAAGGCCAGCTCCAGGCCCGGCGCCGGCCCCTGGAAGCCACCCTGGACAACCTGGACCGGACCCTGAACGGGGCCGGCATGCATCTGAAAAAGGTCCTGAAAGACCGGGTGAATTCGGTCATGGACCGCCGCTACGGCAAGGTGGGCTCCGCCCTGACCGGCTTCATCCGGGACTATGAGCCCAACTGGGACCGGCTGCTGCTGCCGGAAGCCCCCGGCTCTTTCCGCCCCGCGCTCTACCAGCTTTTCCAGGAGTGCGTCAAAGAGCTGACCCATTACGTCACTGCCGAAGCCAACGTCTCCCTGGTGGAATTTATCCGGGAACAGGAAGACTGGCTGCGGAGCGAACTGGTCCGGGTGGAGACGCCGTTACTTCTCTCCCTTCAGGACGCCCTGACCCTTTATTACCGGGAGATCGAGGCCCTGGGATTTCCGGCCGCGGCCCCGGCCCTGGAAATGGCCGCCCCCCCCAGGCCGTCGAGCCTGGAGGTGCCGCTGCTGAATCTCCAATTGGACCCCGGCTGGTGGCTGGACGCCGAAGTCTGGGTGCGCTCCGGCGCGGGTTTCCTGGAGCGCTACTGGGAAGCCCTGAAACGCCGCCTGGGTTTGAAAAACGAAGCGGACCCCAGGCAGCAACTGCTCCGGGACCTGGGGAGGGCCCTGAAGTCCGTCAAAGGATGGCTCCTGGAGCAGGTGAAGGTCCAGGTCATCGATTACGAAGAACGCCTGAAGTTCCAATACTTCCTGCCGCTGGTGGACCAGTGGCTCAAGCAGCAGGAAACCGGGCTGGCCAACACCATGAGATCGCTCATCACCGACCTGGAAGGGGTGGCCGGGTCCATGCAGTTGGCGGAGGAGGAACGCGCCGCCCGGTGCCAGCGGCTGGAGGAGCTGTTGCCCCAGGCTAAGAACATAGAAACGCAACTGGAGGAGATGCGGCGAAGTTGAAGATTAGCTGTCAGCTTTCAGCGGTCAGCTTTCAGCTAAATACCAAGTTGCGGTCAGAAGGATTTTAAATATGCTTTCATTCTGAACGCGGCGAAGTTAAGCGAAGAATATTGATTCTTCCTTACCGCTCGGAATATTATTTCCCTCAATTGACCTGCACCTTGGCAAAAGAATTTGTCTTAGCTGAAAGCTGATAGCTGATAGCTGAAAGCTTTACTCCCACGACCTTCCAGAACACAGAAGGGTACCGCCATGACCGAGAAACTCCCCTGGCTCGCCCTCCGCGCCATCCCCGGGGTGGGGCTGGTCCTGTTCCAGCGCCTGGTGGAGGCCTTCGGATCTCCGGCCGCGGTTTTCGAGGCCGGGACCCCGGAGTTGCGGTCCATCAAGGGGGTCACCCCGGCCATTGCCAAAGCCGTCACTTCCTTTAGGGATTGGGACCGGGTGGAAGCGCAGATTTCCCGGCTGACGGCTGCGGGCGCAGAAGTTTTAACCCAGGACGATCCCCGGTTTCCCCCCCGGCTCAAGGATATTCCCTATGCCCCGCCATATCTCTTTATCCGCGGCACGCTCGAGCCGGAGGACGACCGGGCCGTGGCCCTGGTGGGCACCAGGGCCGCCAGCTACTACGGCCTGAAGACCTGCCGCCGCCTGGCCGGGACCCTGGCGGCCAGGGGCTGGCGGGTGGTGAGCGGCCTGGCCCGGGGCATCGACACCGCGGCCCATCAGGGGGCCCTGGAAAATAACGGCCGCACCCTGGCGGTCCTGGGCTGCGGCCTGGACGTGGTCTATCCCCCGGAAAACAAAAAACTCTATCAGCAGATTCCCGCACAGGGGGCCTTGATCAGCGAATTCCCCCTGGGCACGCCGCCGGAGGGCCGCAATTTCCCGGTGCGCAACCGCCTCATCAGCGGCCTCTCCTGGGCCGTGGTGGTGGTGGAGGCGGGAGATAAGAGCGGCACCCATATCACCGTGCAGTACGCCCTGGACCAGGGCCGGGAGGTGCTGGCCGTGCCGGGGCCGGTGGACTCCCCCACCAGCATCGGCCCCCACCGCCTCATCCAGCAGGGGGCCAAGCTGGTCCACGAAGTGGGGGACATCCTCCAGGAACTCCCCCGGCTGGCCGCAAGGCCGCCCGCTCCCCGGCCCGCCGCGGTTTCCGAAGCCGCGGTCTCCGAAGCCCCGCCCCTCCCCCGGCCGCAGGACCCTCTTCTGCCCTTCCTGGGCTCGGACCCGGTGCAGTTGGAGGAACTGGTGCAGGCCTCGGCTCTCCCAGCCGGGGAAGTAATGAGCCGCCTCACCATGCTGGAACTCCAGGGGTTGATCAAGGAACTGCCGGGGAAGTGGTTTGTGTTGGATGGATAGATCGGGGTATCCATAGAGAAAGGTTCTTAATACCTGGGTAAAAAGGGGAAAAGGGGAAGAGGGAAAAAGGGAAAAGACAAGGGAAATAGCTTTCAACCCCTTTTTCCCTTTTCACCTTTTCACCTTTTCCCCTAAACTAACCCCCGAGAGAGAAACAAACCCATGTTCACCGCCATCTCCGGCACTTTTCACATCACCGGCTATAACCCCGACGGGGATTCCCTGCATTTTCAGGCCTTAAACACCGATAATTGGGGCAGGCTTCGGGGGCGCCCGGTGCAGCTCAACCGCCTGGGGCAGGCGCAGCTGCTGCTGGAGGGGATCGACGCCCTGGAGCTGAACTTCGAGGGGCGCCATCAACCCCTGAAATATGCCCGGGAGGCCCTGGATTTTCTCCTGTCGCACCTGGGGATCAGAGGCAACTTATTCGGGCCGTCCCACGCCCGGGACGGCGCGGCCGGTTATATTTTAGCCCGCCACGCCGAGAAGAACCGGCGGCCGGTGGCTTTTGTCTTTGCCGGGGCTCACGAATGGCCGGACGGCGAGAAGGTCTTTCTGGACGCAGCCCTGATCCGGAAAAGCGTCAATTACCTGCTGCTCCGGGAGGGCCTGGTCTACCCCACCTATTACGAAGGCTTATATGCAGATCTCCGGGAGGAACTCACCCGGGGAGTCCAAGAAGCCAGAAAGAAGCGGCTTGGTCTCTGGCCCCGGGACTGCACCAACTCCGGGGTGGCCATGGACGAGGGCCGGAATGGGCTGGATAAATGTATCATCCTCCCCAAACTGTTTCGCCGCCTGGTGCGATTTCTGAAGGAAAACCGGGATATTTCCGAATTTAAAGATTATCTGGCGGCCCCCCCCGATCCGGCCATCCATCTGCCCACGGGCCGCTTCACCAATCTGGCCGCGCTGGTGGAACTCCGGGACCACACCGTGAAATTGACCGCGGCCCCGGAAGAGTTGGTTTTTAAAGAAAGTTAGTCATTAATGGACGCAACGATTCCTAAGAAATCAGTGTGCATCATCGCTCCCGTCTATAACGAGGAAGCGGTTCTGCCCCATTTCTTTGCCCGGGTTGCCCGGATCATGGACGATTTGTCTGACCGCTATCTTTTTAAGGTCATTTGCGTGGACGACGGCAGCCGGGATAAGTCCTGGCAGTTGATCCGGGAATACAGCATAAAGGACGGGCGCTTCAGCGGCATCCGTCTCTCCCGCAATTTCGGCCACCAGGCCGCGCTCACCTGCGGCTACGACATCGCGCCGGGGGACGCCCTGGTCTCCATCGACGCGGATTTGCAGGACCCCCCGGAAGTAATCCCGGAAATGCTCCGCCGCTGGGAGGAGGGAAGCCAGGTGGTGCTGGCGGTGCGCCGGAAAAGGGAAGGAGAGACCGGGTTCAAATTGTGGACCGCGGCCGTCTATTACCGCCTGATCTCCAAGATGTCGGAGACAGACGCTCCCGAGGCCAGCGGCGATTTCCGCCTGCTGGACCGCCTCGCGGTGGACGCCTTG
>DYJG01000153.1 GCA_020723225.1 Desulfobacca acetoxidans
TCAAAGGCCGCCACCTCCGGCCCCTGGACCACCCAGCCGGAGAGGATCGCCCGCCGGGCCGCGGCCGCCTCCTCCTCTCCCAAGGTGGGGCGGGCTACCTGGATCTGGGTCATTCCTGGTCTCCTTCAAATCTTGGGGCAAGGGCACAGGGCAGGGTTTAAAAAACTGTTCCCTTCCCCCTATATTTTTCAAATATTTCTTTATATATTCGCCATATTCGGCCGATACACCAATAGCCTGCCGATTGGGAGGAGTATGTCCATGACCGAAGAAAAGCCCCCTGAGTCTTTGGAAAGGCCCGCGGAATCTGTGGAAAGGCCCCTGGAATCCCTGGAAAAACCTGGCGTGTCTCTGGAGAAGCCGCCGGAATTCCGGGAGAGGCCGAAAGAGGTGGTCTATGCCACCCGGTTTATGATCGCTTCCCTGGTTTTGGCCGTAATCGCCTTTCCTTTGAGAGGGGCTGAACTCAAACCTCAGCTCTGGTTTATCGGCATCTTCGCCATAGTTTTGACCGTAATATTTACCCTGTTCCTATTATTCATGATCTTGGGCGGCCGCAATTGGGCGAGATTACTGTATGTCACCCTGTTTTTTATAGGGCTGCCTTTTTCGCTCCCCGCGTTCGTCATCACCTTTTCTAAAAATCCCGTGGCCGCGGTGGCCACGCTGGTACAATTGGCTTTGCAAACGATGGCGGTGGTGTTGCTTCTGCAAAAGCCCGTCCGGGACTGGTTTAAATTCGTTAAGCTGCGGAAATTGATGAGTTACCAGGAATTTTAAAAAATCAGATTTCGTCCAATTTATCCCAGGCCAGCCGGGCGGCGCCCAGCAGGCCGGCGTCGTCCCCCAATTTGGCGGGGACCACGCTTAAGCCCTCCCGGGGAAAGAGGGTGAGGCGGCGGTAGAGCTCCTCCTGGAGAAAGAGATCGAAGACTTCCCAGGCCCGGGCGAAACGGCCGCCGATGACCACCCGGGAAATCCCCAGGAGGTGAACCACTGCGGCTATCGCCTGCCCCAGGCTGCGTCCTACCCGCTCAAAGGCCTTAATCGCCAGGGGATCCCGTTGCTGGGCCGCCACCACCAGGGTTTCTCCGCCGATGGCCTCGGGGTCCGTCTCGTAGAGCTCCCGGAGAAAGGACCCGGCCCCCTTGGCCAACTGTTCCTTGACCCAGGCCACCGCCCAAAAACCCGAAGCCATGGTTTCCAGGCACCCCCGGTTGCCGCAGTGGCACTTCCTGCCGTCCGGGTCCACCGTCAAATGGCCGATCTCCCCGGAGGTGCCCGCGGTTCCCGACCAGAGGCGGCCGTTTAAAATCAAGCCGCCGCCCACTCCCGTCCCCAGGGTGATCCCCAACATTTGGGGATGATCCACCCCCGCGCCCAGCCAGTACTCCCCCAGGGCAAAGAGGTTGGCGTCGTTTTCCAGAAAGAGGGGCCAGGGAGATTTAGGCTGAAGGCAATGCACCAGGGGGCAATTGTCCAAAGCCGGAATATTGGGAGAAAAGGCCACCCGGCCTTCCTCGGGCAGCACCCGCCCGGCCACCCCCATGGCCATGCCCTTAACCTCCGCTCCCAATTCCGCCGCCTTTTCCTGACAGACTGTCAGGTCCGCAGCCAAGGTATGCACCAGCGCGGCCTGGTCGGGCATGCTGGCGGTGGCCCATTCCCAGCGCGCCAGAACCACCCCGCCCCGGTCCACCAGGGCCAGGCGGGCGTTGGTGCCCCCCAGATCAAGGGCGACGACTACCGGTTCTTTGGCCATAAAAGAGAGTTCAAAGTTCCAGGTTCAAAGTTCCAAGTTAGAGGATTATCTCTCTTTCAAATCGGGAACAATTTCCGCCAGCTCTTCCTTGCTGATCGCCCCCGGCCGCACCAGACGGGGCGGAGTGGCGGTAACATCCACGATGGTGGACGGCAGCCCCCCGGGACAGGGTCCGGCATCCAGGATCAGGTCCACCTCCGGTCCGAACTCCCGGGCCACGTCCGCCGCCAGGGTGAGGGGCTCCCCGCCGGCCCGGTTGGCGCTGGTGCCGGTGAGGGGCAGCCCCAATGCGGCCAGCAGGCGGCAGACCACGGCCTGCCGGGGTTGCCTCACCCCCACGGTGCCGGTGCCTCCGGTCACCAGGCCCGGCAGATCGGATTTGGCCGGCAGTATCAAGGTCAAAGGCCCGGGCCAGAAGCGGGCCATCAGCCGCAACGCGGTCTCCGGCGCTTCCAGGGCCACCTGCCGCACCATCTCTCTATCTGCCACCAAGAGCAGCACCGGCTTCTCTTCGGCCCGGCCCTTAAGGGCAAAGAGCCGTTTTAAGGCCCCGGGCTGATACGGGTCCACGGCCAGGGCATAAAAAGTCTCTGTGGGCAAGGCCAGGATGCCGCCGGCGGCAAGCAGGCGCCGGCTCTCCACAAACGCCATAGAAGATTCCGGGTCCCGATCCTGCCACTTAAAGATGCGGCCCATGTCCCATCATACCTTCCCCGCCTGTTCCTGACAAGGCTTGACGGTAATTTCTGGGCAGGTTAAAAAATTAAAGTGAGCAGTGAGCAGTAAGCAGTAAAAAAATTCTTACCCGGCCTTTCTTTACTGCTTACTGCTCACTGCTTACTGCTCACTTTATGAAACCCATGACCATCCAACCGGAATGCTACGACTGCCTGCTGCGCCTGGTGCATCTCACCGTGGACCTGGCGGGGGGCGGTCCTGAAAAGCAGGAACAAGCCAGGGAAGTATCCCGGAACATCGTCCGCCGGGAATTTCGCCCCAGGGCCATCCCTGCGGCCATCGCCAACCTCTTTCACCGGGCCATCCGGGACACGACCGGCAACCCCGACCCCTTCCTAAACCGCAAAAACGCGGAAACGGCCTACCTGGGCCGCATGTACGCGCGCATCGCGGCCTCTTATCATGGAGACCCGGATTCCCTCCTCAGGCTGGCGGTGGTGGGCAATGCCATTGATTTTTTCCGGGAGGAGGAGGAAGTCACCCGGGAGATCCTCTCCCAGGTCAAGTGGACCAGGGCCGATCTGGGGCCCTGGCGCCGCCGGCTGGAGAATGGGCCGGGCCTCCTTCTTTACCTGGCGGACAACGCCGGAGAGCAGTTCTTTGACCTGCCCCTGGTCAGCCATTTGCGGGGCATGGGCTGGCAAGTCCTCTATGTGGTCAAAGGAGGTCCCATCCAGAACGATCTTACCCGGGCCGATCTTCAGGCCTCCGGCTTGGGGGAGGCCCTGGAACCGGTGGCGGATACCGGCGCGGCCACCGTGGGCCTGGTGCTGCCGGAGGCCGGCGCCGCGTTTCAGAAACTCCACCGGCAGGCAGACCTCATCCTGGCCAAGGGCATGGGCCATTTCGAGACCATGAGCCATTTAGAAGACCCCCGGCTCTTTTTCCTCCTCCAGGCCAAGTGCTCGCCCGTGGCCCAGGCCCTGGGGGTGTCTAAGGGATCTTTCGTGTTGCAGCAGGCGGCTGGGGCTGAGCATTAATCCCCTTTACCCCGGTCTATCTTTACCCACAAATGGAGTGGGTGAAACAAGTTCATAACGGGTATAAAGTACTTGCGGGCCTTACGCCCCCCTCACCCTACCCTCTCCCCCCGCGGGGGGAGAGGGGAAATGCTTGGCAGATCCATATGATACACCTTTTGGTATAAAAATGCCTTGCAGTTCCCTCTCCCCCCATTGGGGGGAGAGGGCTAGGGTGAGGGGAGGGTGCGCACATGGCATTGCTTATTTTCCACCATAGCCTCACCACCCTCACCACTTGTGGGTAACGATCTGGCTGGAGGGAAAGGGGAATGCAAGGCATATCCAGGAGATACAAATAATCGTAAATTTATTTACCAGGAGAGAAACATGCCGGAAATCAAAGTTAAAGGAATGAGTTGCGCCCATTGCGCCGGAGCGGTGACCAAGGCCTTGCAAAGCCTGCCGGGAGTCTCGGAGGTGCAGGTGGACCTGGCCGGCGGCCGGGTCGCCTACCAGAGCGCCGCGCCCATCTCCCCGGACGACCTGGCCCGGGTGATCAAGGCCGCGGGCTTCGAGGTGTCGGAGTAGCCGATACCAGATTCGCAGGGGTTTCTACTTGCCATGGGCGTGCAAATGCGCGAGGTGACAGAAATGGTGGAGCGGGCCTTCGTGCCCGCTCCACTGTCCGAAAAGAAGCCTCACGCAAAGACGCAAAGGCGCAAAGCAAGACGCAAGAACGTCCTAAAAAAGCAAATCCGAATTATGAGCTGACCGCGAAGCGGGCCTCAACGGCCGCGTCCGCCGCCACCACCGCCGCGGCCACCACTTCCACCCCCGCCGCGGCCGCCGCCTCCACCGCCACGGCCACCTCCACCGCCGCCGGACGGCGCGCTGACGCCTCCTCTGCCTTCGGACGACCCGCCGCCTCCTCGAAAGCCGGAGGGAGCTCCGCCGCCGCCCCGGCTAGGCGCTTGCAGGCGCGGCGCGGGGGCCGATCTGGGAGCCTGCATCCCGCCGCCACGGCCGGTTTGCGGCCGGAATAACTCCTGCCGGCGGATCTGTTGTTCCTCCCGCCGGAAGCGCTGCTGTTCGGCCCTGGGGAATCCCCGTTCCGATTGTTGTTGGCGCCTGAACTGCTCCCGCACCTCCCGGGATTCCCGCACCGACTGGGGCGGCAAACCCATGCCCCTTCTGCCGTCGCCCACGGTGGCGCCCCGCCCCCGGCTGTCGGGAAGAGTCCGGAGGCCATCCGGCCCCCGCCCATCTCCCCGGGCCCTGGGCACTTCCACCCTGCCGCCTTCCCGCCTGGTCCCCCGAATCACTTCAACGCCCTCCGGCCCCCGGGTGGTGATCTTCCTGGGAGCGGCTACCGCATCCGGACGCCCCACGTTGGCCCGGGCCTGGCGCACGTCCGCGGCCTGCCGGATCCCCATGCGCCTTCCTTCCCGCACCTCCCGGGGCACCGCCTCCCGCAGACGCTCGTTCCGCTCCAACACCGCCCGGGGCGGCACTACGTTCCGGACTTTGTCAACCCGGACGTTATTCACAAATTTATTGATGTTGACGATATTGATGTTGGTAACCCTGGCCACAAAAGGAAATCTCGGGCCGAAGAAGAAAAATGCCCGGGGTGCGAAGGGGAAAAAGAAGTAATCCGCCAACAACAGGGTGCGGGGAAAAATAAAAGGAATGGCGCTGAAAGGATAAAGATAGCCGGTGTTGTAATAAGAGTAAGCGGGCGCGTAAGGCAGCCCAAACCCCGGCAAAAAGAAGGGGGCCTGGCAAAAAGTCCAAAAAGGCGGAGAGATCCGCTCCAACACCGGCGCTCCCGGATCATATCCGGCCGGCGGATAATAGGCCGGGGCCGGCTCGTAATCAGGCGGCGGGATAGGAGCCCAACCGATATACTCGTCGCTGGTGCGCCAGGCCACGGTGGACGGATACCAGGTGGATCCCGGAGACCAGACCCAACCGTATTCGTCCGTGGGCATCCAGTTGCCGTAATGATAGGTCGCCCACCCCCAGGGCTCATCCGTCTCGAAGACCCAGCCATCTTCGGTGGGCACCCAACGGCCGTCCACATAGGGACGCCAACTGGCGGACACCGTGGTGGGATACCAGACCTGCCCATATTTGCCGTAATCGATCCAAAAGCCGTAGCGTGACAGCTCGTCATAGAACATGGCCACTTCTTCCTGGCCCGCGCTCACGGACGCAACCGGCCCCAACCACCCCACCAGCACCAATACCGCCATTGCGCCCAGGATTTTTCGCTGGATTCTCATTTCCTTTCTCCTTGCCGACGTACTGCCCGTCTGAAACTCCCGGTTGGGAAAGTCCTGGGCGCCAGGCTCGCGGGATTATCACCACTTAAATGTTTAGACAATCTCCCGGCCTGTTACGTTTAAGATAAAAATTATTTCAGCCGGTTCAAGAGGGAGTGGTGAGAGACTTTGGAGTGGGTGGGGAAATGGGGGGACTGCGTCATTACTCCCGGCCTTTTAGGCGGCCAACTCCGCCCGCCAGAAGATGTAATGCGCGGGTTCCAGACGCCAACGGCGGACCCCGGCCTCCTTAAAGAGCCTGGCGAAATCCCCGGCCCGCAGGGCGTGGCCCCAGGCCAGGACTCTGAAAACCAGAAAGAGCAACGGAAAAAAGAGGTTCTCCTGGGCCGCGAAGCGGCGCAGCTCCCGGACGGAGGCGTCCCGGTTCATCTCATAGAGCCAGGCCCGGCCCCCGGGCTTGAGAACCCGTAAGATTTCCGCCACTCCCACATCCGGACGCCGCCAATGGTGGAGGCTCATGGTGGCGATTGCCTGATCGAAACAGGCGCCCGGGAAAGGCAGGGCCTCGGCCCGGGCCGCGACCCGGGCCGTGGGGAAGGGATTGAGGTTAGATATCTTTTCCTTTCCCTGATGCAGCATCCGGTGGTCCAGGTCCAGGCTGCAAAGCTCAAGATCCGGGCGCAGCGC
>DYJG01000154.1 GCA_020723225.1 Desulfobacca acetoxidans
AGGGGGTCGAAGTCCACCTGGGCGTATTGTTGATAGACCTTGCCCTGGCCCAGGTAGCTGTGAATCAGGCGCTTTTGGAAATCCACCCAGCCCAGGTCGGTTTTGAAGGCGATCTGATGGCTCATGAAATTGGGGGTCTTGCCGTCCGGGAGGTATTCGGGCACGGGATCGTTGAGGAATTCGTGGGCGTGATAAAGGCCCAGGAGATGCCCCATCTCATGGATCAGCAGGTTGGCCAGCCAATCCCGGTTGGCCTGTTCGTCCCCGGATTTGGCAGCCGACTCCGCTTCCTGAAAACTTTTAAACGAGACGTGGATCACCGAAAGCGGCAGGTGGGCAAAGGCGCACTTGTCCCGGCAGACCTGGAGAAAGCGCAGGCGGAACGGGGGCGCCACGTCAAAGGCCTGGTAGCTCCGGGCCAGCCATTGCTTGTGGGTCAGCATCTCCACCCGCAGGTGCGCGGCCGGGGCCAGGGGGCCGGGTTGCGGCCCTCCTTCCTGTTGCACCAGGGTTACCCCCATGCGCCCGAAAAAGGCCTGGACCCGGCTCCAGACCAGGGGCATCATGCGGCGGCAGGCAGCCAATTCCGTCTCCGGAGCGATATAAAGCTCCACCGTCACCTTTTTCGGGGCCAGGTCCACCGGTCCCAGGTCGGCTAAGGTGTAGAGGGCGGCTTCTTCCTGGGGGGATAAGTCCTTGGCTCCGGCCGCGGCCGGGAGTCCGAAAAATAAAAGAAAAGCCAGAAAAACCGCGCCTATCCAGGCTGAACCCACGATTTTCCTGCCTGCCCTCTTGTTTTTTAAAAGAGAATCTGTCAAATTTATATATTTTAGAGAGGATGGAATCATGGCCTATACCTGTGATCTTTGCGGCAAACGCCCCGTGGTGGGGAACAACGTCAGCCACGCCAATAACCACACCAAACGCCGTTGGAAACCGAATCTGCGCCGGGTCCGCACCCTGCAGCAGGGGACCGTGCGCTATTTAAGGGTCTGCACCCGCTGTCTGCGCTCCGGCCTGGTGGCCAAACCCGCGTAGGGAGCAGTCAGTTGTCCCCCGTCGGCAGCGGCCGGCCGGCAATTTTGGGGGCCGTTGCTAAACATCGGTCCCTTTTGAATGTTTGTTGCTTATTGTATCATGTCATCCCGCCATCGGGAAAAATAAACCCATTTGCAAATCAGATGTCGAGTTTCCGTTAGTGCGATCCTGGTGTTCACCCTAGTGCATTTAGAGCGGGCACGGAAGCCCGCTCCACCTTTGATAGCGTTTTCCGTTTTTCGTTTTCCGTTAAAAAATCCCAACATTTCCTTGAATTACATACAGTATTTGATCTGCCTGCATTCCCGAATAAAAAAGGACACCTGCGAGCAGGTGTCCTTTTTTTTTAAAGAGACAGTACAGTATGCTTATTGGGGCGTCAGGGTGTAATCCGGCACCAGGGAGGCCGGGTCCGGGGGACCGGCCGGAGCCTTGAGGGTCCGGGCTGCGAACTCTTCCGGCGGCCCATCCAGGTTAAAGGCGAACATCCAGCCGTTGGGGGTGGCGGCGTTAAACGGCCTGGTGCCGATGTAGACCGTGCCGTTAACCACCACCGGCGAGCTTCTCAAGATCTGTTCCCCGGTGTTCCATTGACAGAGAAGAGCGCCGCTGACCGCGTCAAAAGCGTAAAGGCAGCCGTCGGAACTGCCCACATAGACCACGCCGTTGGCCACCGTCGGCGCGGAATAAATGTTGCCGGCGGTGGCCACCGGCCAGCCGGAGAGGGGGACACCGGTGCGGGCGTTAAATGCATGAAGCTTGCCGTCCAGGGATCCCACATAAACCCGGTTTTTCGCCACCGCAGGCGAGGATCTGATTTGAGCGGTGATATTTTCTCCCGAATCCCATAGCTTAGCGCCGGTGGAAGCCCGGAAGCAATAAAGCTTCCGGTCCACGGAGCCTACATAAACCGTATCATTGGGGCCGACCGCGGGAGTGGAATAATCGATGGCATCGGTAATGGTGGTCCCGGAAGTCCAACGAGTGGCTCCGGTCACCGCGTCGAAGCAGTAAAGTTTTTTGTCCATGGAACCCACAAAGACTCTGCCGTTGGCCACCGCGGGGGAGGCAGTGACGGCGCCGCCGGTATTGACCGGCCAGCTGGGCCGCAATGCGCCGGTGGTGCGATTATAGGCGTAAACTTTGCCATTGTTGCAGCCCACATAGACGTTAGTGCCGGACACTACGGGGGATGATTGAATGGGGCTGCCGATAATCGCGGGCCAGCCGGTTTGGGTGATGCCGGTTCTGGCGCTGTAGCAATGGAGTTGTCCGGCTTCGTCGCCGATATAGACCCTGCCGCCGTAAACCGCGGGAGAACCCATGATGGAGGCGCTGGCCAGCACCGGCCAGCGGGTATAGACGGCGCCGGTTTTGGCATTGAAGGAATAGAGCTGGCCCCAATAGTTGCCCACGTAGACCCTGCCGTCCACCACCGCGGCCGTGGATTCGATCCCATGGGCCGTATTCACGCCCCACAAGAATAGCAGGTCCCCGACGTTATCGCGGTTCAACACATTCTCGTTCGGATTGTAGCCGGTGCGCGAGGCGCTGTAGCGGTATTGGGGCCAATTGGTCTGAACCGAGAAAGCTTTCTGGGCCGCCAGGCCGCTATGGCGGCCGATGGCAGTGATCCAGTGTTCCCCCGGCGCCGCAGAGGCAGGGATATTGAGGGTGGCGGTGAACTGGCCCACGCTGTCGGTGACCGTCAGGACGAGTTCATCTATGTCAAAAAAGATGTCCACCGCTTCGAAGGCCCCGAACTCGGCGCCGGCTATCGTCACCTGTTTTTTCGGGGGGCCCGTGGCGGGGGTATTGGTGATATTGGGGGAGGCCAGGGCTTGCGAGGCCAGCGAAAGAATTAATAAGAAGGCAAACCCGAAGAACAATCTGACCTTTGGCATTTTCTTTACTCCTGTCTAGAAAGGTTCAAAGTTCCAGGTTTCATGTTCCAAATGAAAAACTCGCGGCTGGCCGCCGGGGCCAGGGGCTCATACTTGCGTGCAGGGAAAATGGGGAGGGGGTGAAAGTTTCCGGAATATCTTGAAGCATTCCGGTTGCAGCGGCTCGGCTGCGGGAAAAAACCGCCTGGAAATTCCTTCCGGTTGGTGGTTCCCCTAAAATGGGGAAGGTCCCGAAGCCTGAGAGTCTTGATTGTGGAATTCCTTCTCAAAAAGCCAGGGATTCGACTTATTTAAGTTTTACAATTTATTACATATATACATATGGAAGTCAAGAAATTCCGAAGGAGAAGAGGAGGAAATGGTAAAGTTTACAGGGGGCCTCCCAACTTCACGTCAATGCGCAATAAAACGGCGTCCATCGGCGGTTAAATATTAACCGCCGATGCACGCCGATAAACGCCGCTCATCCTCATGTTTGTTGCTCGAGAAAGCGAAGTCGGTATTACTCTAGCCGGTAATCCTTTTCACAGAAATCACTTCTTTCAAGCGTTTCAAGGCGGCGAAGACCTTTTCCAGGTGCTGCTGGTCCGCCACCTGGATGGTGAAGTTGGCAACACCTCGGTTTTCCGCGGTGGTCTCCACCGAGGCCCGGGTGACGTTCACGTCCGCGGTCTTCATGGCGCTGGTGATGTCCGCCAGCAGCCCCGGTTTATCTACGGTTACCAATTTGATATTAACCGGATAGAGTTTCTGGGGCGCGCCGTCCCATTGCGCGGGGATATGGCGGAAGGATTCGGTGTTGGCCAGATAGGCGCAGTCGGCCCGATGGACGGTAACCCCTTTGCCCCGGGTGATATAGCCGATGATTTCGTCTCCGGGGATGGGCTGGCAGCAGTTGGCCAGGCGGATCAAGAGATCGTCCAAATCCTTGATCCTGATGCCTCCCAGGTCTTTTTCCTTTTTTGGAGGCGTGGTGATGGCCACCACCTCTTCTTCCTGGGCGGGAGCCGCGGCCCGGGCCAGCCGGTTGGACACCTGGCCGGGAGTCAACTTGCCGTGGCCGATGGCGGCAAGCAAGTCGTCGATGCGGACAAAGGAAAATTCCTGGGTGATCTTCTTCAGTTCCTCCCCGTCTTTCAGGAGTTTTTGCAGGCTCGCCCCGCCTTTGCGCAGTTCCCTTTCCAACAGTTCCTTGCCCAGGGCAATGCTCTGTTCCCGTTCCGCGACCTTGAGTTCCTGGCGGATCTTATTGCGGGCCTTGGGAGTCTTGACAAACTGCAGCCAGTCCCGGCTGGGGCGGTGGTGGGGGGAAGTAATGATCTCCACCACGTCGCCGTTGGCCAGTTCATGGCGCAGGGGCACCATACGGCCGTTGACCTTGGCGCCGGTGCAGCGGTGGCCCACTTCCGTGTGGATGGCATAGGCGAAATCCACCGGGGTGGCCCCCTGGGGCAGTTCCTGGGCGTCCCCGGTGGGAGTGAAGACGTAGACCTCCTCCGGGTAGAGCTCCAGGCGCACCCCCTCCAGGAGTTCCTGGGGGGTTTTCAGGTCCTTTTGCAGGTCCACGATCTGTTTGAGCCAGGCGAAGCGCTCGCCGTCTTTTTCCTTAAAGCGCCTCTTTTCCTTGTAGCTCCAGTGTGCGGCAATGCCCTCTTCGGAAATGCGGTGCATCTCCTGGGTGCGGATCTGCACTTCCATGCGCTCGCCGTAGCGGCCGATGACCGTGGTGTGGATGGACTGGTACATATTGGCCTTGGGCATGCCGATGTAGTCCTTGAGGCGGCCCGGCACCGGCCGGAAGAGGGCGTGGATCACGCCTAAGGCCTCATAGCATTCGGACACGGTCTTCAGGATGATGCGAAAGGCCAGGAGGTCGTAGAGTTCATCCAGGGTGATCTGCTGGGCTTGGAGCTTGCGGTAGATACTGTAGTAGTGTTTCAGGCGGCCGCTGACCTCGCCTTGCAGATGGTGCTCCGCCAATTTTTCCCGCAACAGCTCACAGATCTCCTGAATGTATTTCTCCCGTTCCCCCTTTTTCCGGGTCAGGCCTTCCTGGATCTGCTGAAAGGCCTCCGGCTCCAGGTAAAAGAAGGCCAGGTCCTCCAGCTCCGCCTTGATGCGGAACATCCCCAGCCGGCCCGCCAGGGGCGCGTAGATATCCATGGTCTCCTGGGCGATCCTTTTTTGCCGGGCCGGAGACATGTAGCCCAGGGTGCGCATGTTGTGGACCCGGTCCGCCAGTTTCACCAAGAGGACCCGAATGTCGTGGGACATGGAAAGGATCATCTTGCGGACGTATTCCGCCTGCTGGGTGATGCGGTCGCCGAAGACGAGCTGGCCGATCTTGGTGATGCCGTTGACCACGTCGGCCACTTCTTCCCCGAAGTATTCGTCCAGGTCGTCCAGGGTGGTGTCCGTGTCCTCCACGGTGTCGTGCAGCAGGCCGCAGGCCACGGTCACCGGGCCTAAGCCCAGTTGGGCCAGAAGGTAGGCCACTTCCAGGGGATGGGACAGGTAAGGCACGCCGCTCAAGCGCGTCTGGCCCTCGTGGGCCCGGGCGGAAAAGACGTAGGCCTTCTCAATCAGCGAAGTATCCGCCTCCGGGTGATGCTTCTGGACCTCTTCGACGATGTCATTGAGGCGGATGATTCTTGTGGACATTAATCTCCTAATGCCGCGTCAAAAAATCTCTAACTGATGCTAGACAGATCAGGCGCATTAACACGGCGCCACTTCCAAATGGATGCCCTCCCGGGCTTGCAAGTGTTTAATGATCTGAAACAGGTTGTCCGCCCGGGGGTTTCCTTTAGGGCCAAACATGCGCATCAGACTTTTGGCCGGTATCTGAGTGGCTGCGGATAAATCCCCGAAACCCACGGCCGCATTGATATAATCGCGTAAAATGGATTTACCGGTTTCCACTTCGCCGGCAAGCATGGCGTCAATACCCTCTTTGAGCATGGCTTTGCGAAAATCCGCGTCCTTCCGGGCGCGTTCCAGCAAGGTGGTGCGAAATTCTCTGGTAATAGCCAAATTGTCACCTCCTGTCATTTCCGCCGCTTATAGTCTTGCCAGCAAGACAGCGCCGCCGCAATATCGGCTTGCTGCCGTTTCTTCGATCCGCCTCCCAGCAAGATATTGAGCGCCTCCCCGTCCTTGCCGAAGTAAAGCCGATACCCAGGGCCATAACTGATCTTGTACTCGTAAATGCCGCCGCCTACGCCTTTGACCCTTGAAAAGTTGCCTTGCTCCAATCGGTAAAGAGCCGTGGCCACCTTAGCGCCAGCTACTGCGTCCAGGCCCTCAAACCAGTGGGCAAAGGGCGATTCGCCCTTTGCGTCCAAATATTCCCGAACGGATATAACCATCTATTATGGTAACATATGTGTTACTATTGTCAACTAGATATCCTTTCGGATTTCCTCTTGAAGATACGCAAGTAATTCCCCCAGCGGCACCATAACGGTCTCCCCGCTCCGCCGGTGGCGCA
>DYJG01000155.1 GCA_020723225.1 Desulfobacca acetoxidans
AGGTTCTTTACCGGAGCGCCACCGCGGGTCAAGTCAGTGTGCCCGGGTTCTCCGAAGACTACGCCTCCCTGGCTCTGGCGCTTTTGGACCTGTATGAAACCGATTTCGACCCGGCCCGGCTGACCGCGTCCAAGCAGCTTATGGCCTTACTGGACAGGAATTTCCTGGACCCGGAAGCCGGCCTCTATTTTTACGTAGCCCGGGACCGGGAAAGTCCCTTGATCCGCTCCAAGAGCATCTTCGATCAGACCCTTCCTTCCGGCAACTCCCTGGCGGCCCGGGTCTGCCTGAAACTGCACCGGCTCACGGAGGAGGCCCCTTACCGGCAGCGGGGCCAGGCCATTCTCCGGGCCTTCCTGGGCCGGGCCCGGGAGAACCCTTTCGCTTTTTCCCACCTGTGGACTGCGGCCGTTCTCTATCTCCTGCCGCCTTTGGACCTCACCCTGGTGGGCGATCCCGATGATCCCCGGCTCCAGGAGATGCTGGCTGCGGCTTATGGCCAATTTTTGCCGGAAAGGCGGCTGATTCTGAAAAATCCGGCGGATTGCGCCCTGCTTGAAGAGCTTTCCCCCGCGGCCCGGACCTATGGTCCTTTGGGAGAAGGGCCTACGGCCTTTTTGTGTCACGATTTCACCTGCCGCCCGGCCATAAAGGACCCGGCGGAATTGGCCGCCAGGTTGGGGCAGTTCAGGAGAGGGTAGGGCAGGGGTCAGGGTTGCGGGTTGCGGGTTGCGGGTTTTTTGGTTCCCAATCTGCGCTTGGGAACCCCATTACCCGCAAAGCTGAGCTTTGCTGATTTTAATCAAGCTTATCAATTCAAAAAAGTGCAGATTGCTGGTTGCGGTCCCGGCTGGGGCGTCGGCAGAAATCTCAATTAAAACCAGCAAAACGCGGATAATCGGTTCCCTAAACCCGCAACTCGCAACCCGCAACCCGCAACTCCTAAGCCTCGATCAATTAAAAATGTCCCGCGGCATAATTTTTTTCGATGTTTTTTGTCGCGGAGTTAATTACATTAAAAAGATAATCTTTCCGGGAAAATTGCGCTGGCGGGAGGCGCCGCGGTACATCAGCGGTTTCCTGTTTATCCCGGTGAGCCCAAGGAAGGAAAGCGCTCATGTCCAGAGTAAAAGAACGCCCCACCCGGGGCCAGAAACTGGAAATCAAAGTTATTCCCCCTAATTACCTGGAATTGCCCCTGGCGGAAATCATCCACCTGCTGGGTGACGGCCCCCTGATGTGGCCGGGGGGAGCCGGCCGGGCCCAGGGGGTGAAATTCGTGCAATATGACCTCAAAAAGAAACGGGGCCGCAAGCCCAAAAACCAAAATTCAGAACGGCAGCCCCTCCCGGGTTCTGCCCGATCGAACCTCCCCTGAGCCATTCCGCCATCGGCCTCCAGAGCCTGAGCGCATGATGTCTCCTAACCAGATCGTCATCCGGGGCGCCCGGGAACATAACCTGAAGAATATCGACCTGGAACTGCCCCGGGGACAGTTGGTGGTGATCACCGGGGTGAGCGGCTCCGGCAAATCCACCCTGGCCTTCGATATCCTCTACGCCGAAGGCCAGCGGCGCTACGTAGAGTCGCTCTCCGCCTATGCCCGCCAGTTCCTGGAGCTGATGGACAAGCCGGACGTGGAGTATATCGAGGGGCTCTCCCCGGCCATTGCCATCGAGCAGCGCAGCGCCTCCCGGAACCCCCGCTCCACCCTGGCCACGGCCACCGAGATTTACGATTACTTAAGGGTGCTCTTCGCCCGGGTGGGTACCCCCCATTGTTACCAGTGCGGCCGGCCCATCGCCTCTTTGAGCGTTCCCCAGATGGTGGACCAGGTCATGGCCCTGCCTGCGGGGGCCAAGATCACCATTTTGGCCCCGGTGGTGGTGAACCGCAAAGGCGAACACCATAAGCTGCTGGAAAGGCTGCAGCGGGAGGGCTACAGCCGCATCCGCCTCAACGGCGAAACGGTGGAACTGGAGGAACTCCCGGTCCTTGACAAAAACCGCCGCAATACCATCGAAGCGGTGGTGGACCGGCTGGTCATCAAGCCGGACCTGGCCCCCCGGCTCACCGACTCCCTGGAGCTGGCCTTGAGGTTGGCCGACGGCGTGGTGCGGGTGGCGGTGTTGGGAGGGGAAGAGTTTCTCTACAGCGAGAAATTCGCCTGCGACCACTGCGGCGTCGGCCTCCCCGAATTGACCCCCCGCCTCTTTTCCTTCAACAGCCCCCAGGGGGCCTGCCCCAGTTGCAGCGGCCTGGGCACCCGGCCGGTCATCGACCCGGACCTGGTGGTCCCCAACGAGGACCTGAGCCTCCGGGAAGGGGCCATCCGCCCCTGGGCCCACCGCCATTCCTTAAGGCACCAACAACTGCTGGAGGCCCTGGAGAAGCATTACCACTTTTCCATGCACACGCCTTTCCGGGACCTGGAAGCCAAGGTGCAGCAAGTTTTACTCTTCGGGTCCCGGGGGGAGATCATCAATTTCTTCTACGAGCAAGGCGGGCGGCGTTACCTGGTGCCCCGGCCGTTTCCCGGGATCATCGCCATGCTCCAGGAGCGCTACAAGGAGACGGATTCGCCCCTGGTCCGGGAAGAGATCGAGCAGTACATGAGCGTCCAGCCCTGCCCGGACTGCAAGGGCGCGCGGCTGCGCAGGGAGGCCCTGGCGGTGAAGCTGGGCGGCGCCAATATCAGCGAGTTGACCAGACTCACCGTGGCCCGGACCCTGGATTGGTTCCGGAACCTGGAGCTTTCTCCCCGGCAGTATGAAATCGGCCGCCGGGTGCTGAAAGAGATCGCCGACCGCCTGGGGTTCCTGAAGGAAGTGGGCCTGGAATACCTCTCCCTGGACCGGGCCACCGGCACGTTGGCCGGGGGCGAGGCCCAGCGCATCCGCCTG
Organism: Desulfobacca acetoxidans; assembly: GCA_020723225.1. Lineage (GTDB taxonomy): Bacteria > Desulfobacterota > Desulfobaccia > Desulfobaccales > 0-14-0-80-60-11 > SURF-52. Next base: position 2,904 of record DYJG01000155.1, read on the forward strand.
GCCACCCAGATCGGCTCCAAACTGAGCGGGGTCCTTTATATTCTGGATGAACCCAGCATCGGCCTCCACCCCCGGGACACGCAAAAGCTGCTCAACACCCTGAAAACGCTGCGGGACCTGGGAAACACCGTAGTGGTGGTGGAGCACGATCCCGAAACCATCCGCCAGGCGGATTTCGTGGTGGACATGGGTCCGGGCGCGGGCCGGCAAGGGGGAGAGGTGGTTTTCGGGGGCACCCCGTCCCAACTGCTGAAGGATGGGCACTCCCTCACCGGGCTTTATCTCTCCGGGAAGCGGGAGATTCCCCTGCCGGAGAAGAGCCGCAAGCCCCAGGGTTTTCTCCGCCTCCAGGGGGCCGCGGGCCACAACCTGAAAGACCTGGATGTGGCCATTCCCCTGGGGGTCCTCAACTGCGTCACCGGGGTCTCCGGCTCCGGCAAGTCCACCCTGATCATGGATACCCTGTACGCGGCCCTGCGCCAGAAGCTCTACCGGGCCAAGGTGCCCGCGGCCCCTTACACCGGCCTCCTGGGGGTGGAGCAGTTGGATAAGGTGGTGAACATCGACCAGTCCCCCATCGGCCGCACGCCCCGCTCCAATCCCGGCACCTATTCCGGGCTGTTCACCCTGGTCAGGGAGCTGTTCGCCCAGGTGCCGGAGGCGCGCCTTCGGGGCTACAAGCCCGGGCGCTTCAGTTTCAACGTCAAGGGCGGGCGCTGCGAGGCCTGCCGGGGGGAGGGGATCAACAAGATCGAGATGCACTTCCTGCCGGACGTCTACGTGCGCTGCGAGGTCTGCCGGGGACTGCGCTACAACGCGAGCAGCCTGGAGATCCGCTACAAGGGGAAAAACATCGCCGAAGTCCTGGAATTGACCATTGACCAGGCCCGGGAGTTCTTCGGCCCGGTGCCCTCCATCCGGGATAAACTGCAAACCTTGTCGGACGTGGGCCTGGGGTACCTGCAATTGGGCCAGGCGGCCACCACGCTCTCCGGCGGCGAGGCCCAGCGCCTGAAGCTCTCCCGGGAGCTGAGCAAACGGGCCACGGGCCGCACCCTCTACATCCTGGACGAGCCCACCACGGGGCTGCACCTGGCGGACATCGAAAAACTCCTGGTGGTCTTAAACCGCCTGGTGGACCAGGGCAACACGGTGATCATCATCGAACACAACCTGGAGGTCATCAAGACCGCGGACCACATCCTCGACCTGGGCCCCGAAGGCGGCGACGGCGGCGGCCGCCTGCTGGCCGCCGGCACCCCGGGGGAGTTGGCCCTTAACCCGGGGTCCTATACGGGGCGGTTCTTGCGGGAGGTTCTTTCTTAACTATTAACAAATTCACATTCACGTACCACAAAACAGCGTAATCAAACGGCGTTCATCTGCGTTTATCGGCGGTTAAATATTAACCGCCGATGCACGCCGATAAACGCCGCTCATCTTAAGGGTTGCTGCTCAAGAAAGCTAACTTGGTATAAAGCACTTCCCCTCACCTTATTTCCTCTTAGGCTCCCACTCTTCGGAATCTGGGCAACTCTTGTTGCCGTTGCGGGGTTTGCAGCAGGTTCTTCCGGGGGATTAGGCCGGATTAGGCCCTGCGGCGGTCATACTGAAAGCCGGTTCACCGGGCAGCTCACAGAAACGGTGGGTAATCATGCGGTAATGGAGGCCCGCCGCGGCTATGGTAATGCCGATGGGGAAATGCATGGGATTGCGCCAGAGCAGGCGTCCCAAAAAAGACCAGAAGGCGCGTCGGCCCGGTTCTTTGAGGCCCAACCCGATGACGATTTTCAGCACTGCGACCAGTTCCCGGTGTCTGGGAAAGCGGGCCGGCAGGACAGAGTTGGGGCGGTAATGCTCCAAGAAGGCGAGGATGCGCCGGTAGAAAGGCTCAGGATCAAAGAGCCGGCCCAGGAGGGCCTTGTAACCCTCCAATAAACGCTCACGCCCCATCGTCGGCATAAAATTAAGGGCGCCGGCATTCATAGTGGTGTCACCGTCACTGTCCCAGAGGAGGCGTCCTTCGGACTCCAGGCGCCGATAGAGCCGGGTATCGGGGGGGGCGGTCAGCAGGTTGATCATGGCCGTGGGGATGGCGGCTTTCTCGATAAAATCCGCTTGACGGTCGAAGATGTTGGGGGAGTCCGAGTCAAAGCCCACGATAAAACCGCCGCTGACTTCCATCCCCTGCGCCTGGATGGTCCGCACCGCCTCCACCAGGTCCCGGTTGAGGTTCTGGCGCTTATTACATTCCTTTAACGAGGCAGGGTCCGGGGTTTCGATCCCCAGGAAGAGGCCCACAAAGCCGGCCTGGGCCATGAGGGGCAACAACTCCGGGTCGTCCACCACTTCCAGGCTGACCTGGGCCACGAAATGGAAGGGATAGCGGTGTTCGGCCTGCCAGCGAGCCAGCTCTCGCAGGATGTCCTTGGCCTTGCCGTGATGACAGATAAAATTGTCGTCGGCAAAGGTAATATCTCTCCGCCACCCCGCTTCATAGAGCCCCTGGAGCTCGGCCAGGATCTGGCCCGGCTCCTTGTAGCGGGGTTTCCGGCCGTAAAGGACGATTACGTGGCAAAAATCACAGTCATGGGGACAGCCCCGGCACACCTGGACCATCATATTCATATACCGGGAACGGTCTAACAGCTCCCAGGCAGGTACCGGCGAGGCGGCGATGGCCGGAAACCGGGAAGCCCGGTACTCCGGCAAGGCCTTGCCCTGGGCCAGGTCCGCCAAAAAGACCGGCATGGTCTCTTCCACTTCGCCGATGAAGAGGTGCTCCACCGGCTCGAACCGCGTCCCCGGGGTGCTGAAATGGACGCCGCCGGCACAGACTTTGACACCCAGGGCCCGGCAGCGCCGGATGACGGCGTCCGCGGATGCAGACTGGATGGTCATGGCGCTGACAAAAGCCAGATCACACCCGGCCAGGTGTTCATCCGTCAGCGGCTCCACGTTCAGGTCCACCAGTTTCTTGTCCCAATCAGAAGGCAGCATGGCGGCCACGGTGAGGAGAGCCAGGGGCGGACCGACAGCCTTGACGCCGAGAAACTTGATGGCATGACGGAGGCTCCAGAAGGTTTCCGGAAACTCGGGAGAGATAAGCAGGACTCTCATATATCCTCGCAAATTATATTAGGCGGCAGCCCCGGCCGCCGCAGGGAAACGATGGTTCCGATACCGATTCGCAATCAAAACGTATACTTACCCCCGGGGGCGAATCTGGTATTCATCCATCCCTCGGGGCGAACATAAGGTGCGCTGCTTTTTAATGCTTTTTGATTGCGACTTGAGACTTCTGCGAAAGCCCCATCTGATGCTTGTTTAGTCAATATGTGGCACAGGCGCTACCGCCTGCTGCGAAATGAGGTGGAATAGCCGAGGGCGGCTAGGCCACATGAGACTTTCGCAGAAGTCTCGGGTTGGTCTGAAAACTGGTCTTCGTGAG
>DYJG01000156.1 GCA_020723225.1 Desulfobacca acetoxidans
GGGCCACCCCCAGGCGCACGGTGGAGGGGCCGGGGGCCGGGGGCCGGGGGGCAGGGGCCAGGGGCCAGGGGTCAGGAGTCAGGGGAGAGGAACTAACCATCTGGTTTTTCGAGGAAAAAGACATAACCGGCAGCGCAGCAAGCAAGCCGTCCAGGTCCAGGTTCTGCTCCAGGAAATCGGCCAGATGCGTAAGGCGGCTCTCTTCCAAAGGATGGTCCTCAGCGGTAAAAAGGCCCAGGTGCCTTTCTGGGATGGCCAGTTCTCCTTCCCGGGGCAGGCCGCCGAAGCATCTAATACCGTTTTCGGTTTTCGGTTTTCGGTTTTCGGTTAAAAGATTGCTTGTTATCAATGACTTGGTAATAGAGTTGGTTGCCGCGGAAACCGAACCTGATACAACCGCCTTCAACTGGCCCAACGCCTGTTCCAGATAATGTAGGTGCGTGGGGCTGCCGATGCGGTTAAATACCACTCCGGCCAGTTTTAATTCAGGGTCAAAAGTGGCGTAGCCGTGGACCAGCGCGGCCGCGCTCCGGGCCAGGGAGCGGGCGTCCACCACCAGGAGCACCGGCAGACCGAGCCACTTTGCCATCTGGGCGGTGGAACCGGCTTCGCTCAGGCCGTCATAGCCGTCAAAGAGCCCCATGACCCCCTCCACCACCGCCACCTGGGAAGCCGCGGCATGGCGGCGGAAGAGGGCGAGGTTCACGTCTTTGCTCAGCATCCAGCCGTCCAGGTTCCGGGAGACGCGGCCCGCGGCCCGGGTGTGGTGGCCCGGATCGATGAAATCGGGACCCACCTTGAAGGGCTGCACCGTCAGCCCCCGGCGGCGCAAAGCGGCGATCAGCCCCAGGGTGATGGTGGTTTTGCCCACCCCGCTTTGGGTGCCCGCAATGACTAAGCCTTTGGTTTGTTGCGTCATGGTTTTAATGGTTCAAGGTTCAAAGTTCAAGGTTCAAAGTTAGACTTCCCACCGCCAATATTTCATGAAAATCATTAGCCTTCGAATCACTTGTAAGTCCTTCAATATCCAAAAGAATCGCTGTCTTTAACTTTGAACTTTGAACCTTGAACCTTGAACTCTTAAGCCTGTGAGCCAAAAAGCTCATTATTAAAACTAACCCCTACTTTCCCCAAACATGCGGATGGAGAAACCGGGCCAAAAGCTCCACTGCCTCCGCCGACCGGGGGCCGGGCCGGGAAAAAAGGCTTTCTTCCACCACCAGGACCCGGCGGTCCTTAACCGCCCGCAACTCCTGGAAATAAGGCCGCTGATAGATATCTTCCGGGCTGCGGTTCATGGCTCCCTGTTGAATGATATACACCTCCGGCTGCGCCTGGATCAGGGCCTCCAGGCCGAAGGGGGCCAGCTTCTGGTGGCTGTCGATGATGTTTACGCCCCCCGCCCGGTGGATGATATCGTTCACCATGGAGCCCCGGCCCGCAGCCAGGAGGTTGTGGTAGCGGACCTCGAAGAAGACCCGGGGCGGTTTAAGATGGGCTACGCGGCGGGCCACCTCCTGGAGACGATCCTCCATCTTCCGGTTTAACGCGGCCGCAGCGTCGGCCCGGCCGTTGATTACTCCCAGGCGTTGGATCATGCTGAACAACCCGGGAAAATCCCGGGGCGCAAACATGGCCACCGGGACCCCTTCCGTCTCCAGCCTTTTCAGGGCCGGCATGCCCTTGGGCACCCCGCCCTGGACCACCAAGTCGGGTTTGAGGGCCAAAATCATCTCCACGTTGGGTTGGAGATGGGTGCCCACTGTGGGGAGATTTTTCAGGGTCTCATCCCCCTGGATGCGAGCCGCGATGCGGTCCCCCACGCCCAAGGCAACCAGGGTTTCCGTCAAACCGCCGTATAAGGAGACAATGCGCTGAGGCGGTGCTGCCAAGGAGATCGTCTGCCCCCGGTCGTCCTGGATCTGCAAAGTTGCCCAGACCGGCCCGGTTATGATCGCAACTCCCAATAACAGGGCCAAGGCGACGATAGGGGTCAGGGGCCAGGGGCCAGGGGTCGGCAATTCCCAACTTTGAACTTTGAACCTTGAACTTTGAACTTCACTCATCGCCGCGCTGCCTCCAATAATTCCTCCCCTTCATAAAATTCCGGAGTTAGGGGCAGCATCACCGCATAGGGCCGCTGATGCCCGGGGTGGCGGATGACTTCCATGGGCGTTTCGTAAACTTGGCCCAGAATATCTGGGGTAAAAACTTCCGCCGTGGGGCCGTCCTCTAGGATGCCCCCGTCCTTGATGAACATCAGCCGCCGGCAGTAAAGCGCGGCCAGGTTGAGGTCGTGCATGGCGCAAAGCACCGTGAGGTTCTGGGTTTCATTGAGGAATTTCAGGATTTCGAAGATCTCCAGTTTTTTCCGGACATCCAAAGAAGAAGTGGCCTCATCCAGCAGCAAAATCTTGGGGTCCTGGGCCAAGGCCCGGGCAATCACCACCCGCTGGCGCTCGCCGCCCGAGACTTCGGTGACGGGGCGCTGTTGAAGATGCTCGGTGGTGGTGCGGCGCATGGACCGGAGCGCCCAGAGCAGGTCTTCGTCCGTCAGAGACCCCAGCCGCTTGCGGTGGGGATAGCGCCCCATGAGGACGATCTCCAGGCAGGGGAAGGGGAAACGCACTTCGCTGGCCTGGGGCACCACCGCCATGATCCGGGCCCGGAGGCGGCTGCTGATATTACCCAGATGCTCGTCCCGAATAATGACCCTGCCCCGCTTCGGCGGCAGCAGCCCGGAGAGGGCGTGGATCAACGTGGATTTGCCGCTGCCGTTGGGACCCAGGATGCCCGCGAACTCTCCCGGAGCCACCCGGAAATTCAGCCCCTTTAGCACCAGGCGCCCCTCGTAGCCCAGTTCGAGGTTCTCCGCCCGAATCACCACATCCCCCTGGCCCGCCGGGATTTCAGCAGATAAAAGAAAAATGGCCCGCCCAAGAGCGCGGTGACCACCCCCACCGGCAGCTCCTGGCCGCTGGCCAGCAGCACCCGGGCCGTGACGTCCGCCCAGATAAGGATCAAGGCGCCGGTGAACGCGGATAAGACCAGCAGCCGCCCGTGGGACGGCCCTGCCAGGACCCTTACCAGGTGCGGCACCACCAGGCCCACAAAGCCGATGACGCCTGAGACCGACACCGCACCCGCGGTGAGCAGGGACGCGCCTAAGAGCAGATTGAGCCGTACCTTGGAGACGGCCACCCCCAGGTGGTGGGATTGCTCTTCTCCTAAGGCGAGGATGTCCAGTTCCCGGTGATAGGCAAAGGCCAGGATCAGACCCAGGACGGCGTACGGCAGCAGGAAGCCCACGTGAATCCAACCCCGGCCGGAAAAACTGCCCATGATCCAGAAAACGATGGCCGAGAGCGACTCCTCGTCCAGGCTTTTGATTAAACTGATGAGTGCGGAGAGAAAGGTGGACACAACGATGCCCGCCAGGATCAGGGATTCCTTGCGGATGCGCCCGCCGGACTCCCGGGACAGCGCCAGCACTACCAGCATAGCCCCCAAAGCCCCGGCCAGGGCGCCTAAGGGCAGCGGACTCAAGCCCAAAAACGACCCGCCCACTCCCAGCATCACCAGGAGCGCCACGCCCAGGGCCGCGCCGGTGGAGACACCCAGGGTGAAGGGGTCCGCCAGGGGGTTCAAGAGCAGCCCCTGGAAGACCACCCCCGCCGCGGCCAGGGACGCGCCCACCAAGGCGGAGAGCACCACCCGGGAGAGCCTGATGCCCCAGATGACCACCTCCGTGGTGCGGTCCGCAGGAGCTGCGGACCATCCCAATTTACCCAGGATCACACTGAAGACCGTGGGCCAACCCACCTCCATGCGGCCGATACCGGTGGCCAGGATCAGGGAGGCCAGCAGCCCCAGGCACAAAACCAGGAGCGCGGCGGCGAAGCGCCGGGCGCCGGTTTGGCGCCGTTCCCGGGCGGCGGCCAGGTCCAGGGGGGTCGCGGCTTTGGCGGGATTGGAGGGAGTAAACAAATCCATTACTTCCTTAACTCCAAAAAAAAATCCTTAAGTCCCGATGGACTTAAGGATATACCCAGCTGATTCATCCTTAAGGAAGGAGGCGCTTGTCCAGGGCGTCTCCGGTGTCCGGGCAACTCGTCTCTCGCTAACGCGCCGGACTTCCAGGCAGGTCTTCTGGCTCCCGGATCTCTCTACCGCCTGCGCCTTCCCATCCCGCTTCAACGGAACAGTGGCTCGCTGCAGGTTTCGTCCCCGGACACAGCGGCGGGACCGCGACGGCTCTCCGTCTTCCCTATTAAACCCCGAAGGGCGCCTGGATGGTTAAACATATCTTGAAATAGAGGGGCTGTCAACTTTTCTGGTCTTTGGTCTTTGGTCTTCGGTCTTCGGTCTTCGGTTTTCGGTTTTCGGCGATTTTTTGTGGTTTGGAGCTTGGTGCCGGGAAATCAATCGTTTTTCGTTTTTGGTTTCTCGTTAAAAATAATAAGATTTTGGGTAACTCATAACAATTCGCAATCAAACGACAGTTTTTTGTAGCGAACCTTGTGTTCGCCCCGGGCGCTCAGGGCGAACACAAGGTTCGCCCGATTTAACCCCTTTTGATTGCGAATCGGTATCATAACCCGTATCCCGAAACTTTTATATGGTCCCTAAAGTTAGAATAGGCGTCAGTTCCTGCCTCCTGGGAGAGAAGACCCGCTATGACGGCGGCCATAAACGGGACGGGTTTATCACCGGAACATGGGAGAAGCTCTTGTCCCTGGTCCCGGTCTGTCCCGAAGTGGAATGCGGTTTAGGCGTGCCCCGGGAAGTGATGCGCCTGGAGGGAGAGCCCCAGGCTCCCCGGCTGCTCACGGTCAAGACCAGGATAGACCACACCGAACGGATGCTTGCCTGGACCCGGGAGCGGCTGGCAGTGTTGGAGACGGAAGACCTCTGGGGCTTTATCTTCAAGCGCGGCTCCCCCAGTTGCGGCCCGGCCCGGGTCAAGGTCCACCAAAGGCAGGGCCGGCCCCGGAAACAGGGTGCGGGCCTTTTCGCCCGTTCCTTCATGGCCCGCTTCCCCTTGCTGCCGGTGGAGGATGAGGAGCGCCTCCATGCCCCCCGGATACGGGAAAACTTCATCGAGAGGCTTTTCACCTTGAGGCGCTGGCGGGAGCTACTGGCGAAAGAATGGAGTCCTGGCGGTCTTTTAGACTTCCATACCCGGCATAAGCTGCTGCTCCTGGCCCACAGTCCCAGACATTACCGGCTGCTGGGCCGCCTGGCGGCCTGGGCGGAGGAAATCCCGGGCAGAGAATTGACCGCACCGTATCAGGCCCTGCTTCTGGAAGCCATGCAGCTCCAAGCCACCCCTAAGAAACACGCCAATGTCCTGCTGCATATCGCTGGATACCTCAGAAAGGCCTTGGATCCGAAAGAAAACCAGGAATTACTGGAGCTTATCGACTCGTACCGGCAAGGGAACCTGCCCCTGCCGGCCCCCTTAACCCAGATCAACTGCCATGCCCGGAAATACGGCCCACCCTATCTTCGAGAGCAATATTACCTCCATCCTCACCCCCTGGAATTGCAATTGCGGTATCATGCCTAATACCGTTTTCGGTTTTCAGTTCTCGGTTTTCGGTTAAAAGAACCGATTATCAATGGGTTAGCAATTAGGTTTGTTGTAGCGGAAACCGAACTTGGTATAACCTGGGCCGTGGTAAAACCCTCTTCTGTCGTCCTGCCTTTTTTTTCTTGCATTATTTCCTATGATGTTGATATATAATACTAAAATATTTTTCTCATGGTGTTTTCGGGATGCCTAACTCCTTTACTATGAAGATTCCTCGGAAAAAAATCGGCCGCGTCATAAGGGACTGCATGGAAATGCGTTCCCTGCCTGATAGTGGGGGTCCGCCGCCTATGTAAGCCAATATTCAATTATAGATATTAGTTCACCCAAGGCCACCCACTACCAGGTAATGACCTGGCAAGTGGGTTTTTTTTTTAACCCAAAATCCCGGGTGACCGTCCAGTTAGCGGCCACACCGGAAACCAGACAAAGAAAGGAGCAGCCTTCACCTTTGCTAAACCCGTTTTGGTAACCGGCGCTACCGGTTACGTCGGCAGCCGCCTGGTGCCCCGCCTCCTGAAGGAGGGCTATCGGGTGCGGGCTATGTCCCGATCGCCGCTCAAGTTACGGGACCGTCCCTGGGCGGATCATCACTTGGTCGAGTTGGCCACGGGCGACGTGCTGGATTACGAGTCTTTGCTCCAGGCCGCCCGGGGCTGCCAGGCCGTCTATTACCTGGTCCACTCCATGACCGCGGCCGGGGACTTCCTGGAGAAGGACCGCCGGGGCGCGGCCAATATGGCCAGGGCCGCGG
>DYJG01000157.1 GCA_020723225.1 Desulfobacca acetoxidans
CGCCGGGCCCAGAGCTTCCGGCCCTTGGGGCTGTATTTGATGGTCAGATAGTCATCGCCGGTTTTTGCAGTTCCTTCGGAGGAGCCGGTGACCAGGACATTGCCCTGGCCGTCGATGGCGATGGCGTTGGCCGAATCATTGGAATAAATTCTGCCCGGCCCGTTGTAATGGCGGACCCAGAGCTTCTGGCCTTCAGGACTGTATTTGATGACCAGGTAGTTAAAGCCTTGCTTTTCCTTCCCTACCTCTCCGGCAATGTAGACATTATCCTGGGCGTCCACGGCCAGGGCATAGGGCCAACTACCAAGCTCATTGTGGAAACTCGCCCAGAGGCGTTGGCCGTCAGGACTGTACTTGACGGTGGCGCAAGTAGTTATAATAAAACCATCTACCGTCTCCACAGTCGATTCCCCGGTGACAATGACATTGCCCCGGCTGTCCAGCGCCATGGCCCGGGCCGCATCATAATCGTTCGCCGGCCCGTTGAAGCGCTCGACCCAGGCGGTGGTGACCTTCCCGGCTGCCTCATGCGGGAGAATGAAGCAAACCAGGCCCAAGCCGAAAGAAATGCACCACAGCCAGGCGCCACTGCGCCCGTTCGCCAATTTCCCAGTCCTGACCATGGATTGCCTCCTTGATGCGCCCCTATGATTTCAGGGGCCACAGGTTATGAGGCGGATGAGGAATCAACTTATGAATACATAAGGGATAATTTGTTTATATGCCCTAATAGCATACGGCTAAGTACTTTACAAGAATATTCTGGGAAGTGGAGAAAAGGGGTTTTACGGTTTGCCACTAATTGGTGGGGGGAGATGAAAATAATTCATGGGATGCAACAATTCCTTCCACGGCATTAAGTTGTGATGGAGTTCAACCGAGGATAATCCAAGAAGAACTTAATGGCCTTGGAAATCTTCATGCTCCACCCCCTGGGTTGATTGCATAGTGCTGATGCGAATAGCCAGAGCTTATCATAATTTTCTCAATAAATCAGATAAGTTTTGCATATGGCAAGTTAGCCGCATCATTAACTCATGTCAAACTATCTTGAAGAACATTTGATTTCCATCTTCCGGATGGTTTGGGATTATTCCAAAAGGGCTTTTCGATCCTTATACTCGTTGCAAAAAGTTCTTTCCATCCCCCCCTCACCCTGGCCCTCTCCCCCCGGATCCCGGGTTGGACAAGGCCTTCGGCTCTTCCTATATCCGTCTCGCATCCTCCTCAGCAGTCCGCTGGCGACGCCCAACATGGTGGAGGCCGAGGCCGTCAAGACTGCGAATCCCCATGACCCGGCATGGCTCCAATTGCTCTTGGATTAATGGATAATTATGCCGATTTGTGGAATAGATTATCTCGTCAGCAACCTGAACCGCAGGTTTGCCTGCGCCCCATGAGTAGAGCAAGCCATGTCCGGATCATGCGTCAGAGGGCATAGGTAGTCGGGCTCATGCTGAAATCCCGGACCATAAGTTCGGCAAAGTGCGTCGCCTTCTGTAAGTCGCCGCCCACCCCGGAAGACAGATAAAATATCCTGATAATCTCTAATAACCCGGAATTATTTTTGAAATTTTGGCGGGCTATTGACCAGCCTGCCGGGGCTTGATAATTTATTAGGTGAAAAGGAGTAACGGGGTCTTAGACCAATTTGCAGTCAAAGGACGTTATCCCGGAGCGAACCTGGTGTGCGCCCTGAGATGGGCGAACACCAGGTTCGCTACATGGCAATACCTTTTTGACTGGGACTCAGTATAACAAAACTGACCGTTTTTCCCGACCCCAAGGCGAGGTCAGCCATGTCCAAAGTGATCGATATCGAAGACCGGCTTAAGCTGGAGCAGAAGAAAAAGGCCAAGGTGGACAAGGCCAAGAAATTGGAGGCGGTGCGGCGCACCGTCCAGTGCACCCGGTGCCTGGCCCGCTGCGCCAAATGCAACGTCCAGTTCGACACCCACGAGATGTACCAGCGCTTTAAAGGGCCGCACCGCTTCTGCGCCGGCTGCCAGGAAGAATACGAGGAGTTCGTGCGCCTCCGGGGCACCACGGAGCAAAGCCCCTATTACTGGCACAACAAGGCATGGTTCCGGGTCTGGGAGACCTGGCTGGACTACCAGCAGGCCATGAAAGAATACGGCGAATCCCCGGAATTCCTGGACCTGGTGCGGGAAGTGGAATGGGAGAGGTGAGGATAGTGAGCGGTAAGCAGTAAGCAGTGAGCAGTAACAAATTCGACTTTTCAGTCTACTCTCTAAAACTGCTCACCGCTCACCGCTTACTGCTTACTGCTTACAGTCCTTCGCCTAAACGGTAGGCGTGTTGCAGCATCTCCATGGCGAAGTCGAACGCGGCCTGGCGGTCCAGGGTAATGGAGAAATGCTCTTTCTGCTTCTCGCCGCTGCCGGTGTAGACCACCACCTTCAGCACACCCTCGGGGCGCTGCACCACCGCGATTTCCCCCGCGGGCTCAAGAGTTTTATAAGTGCGATGGACCATTTTTTCGGGATCTCCATGAACCGGATGAACCATAATTTTCTCCTCAGCTCTAAGATGGACGTTGCCGACTGTCTAAGATAAGCAGCAAGAGACCATAATTCAACCCCGATTTTCCTTCCATGGCTTTTTATCCGCAAGATTATGACTTGATTGTCGTGGGCGCCGGCCACGCCGGCTGCGAAGGCGCTTTGGCCGCGGCCCGCATGGGTCTAAAGGTCCTGATGTTCAACCTGAATCTGGACACCATGGCCCAGATGGCCTGCAACCCCGCGGTGGGGGGGCTGGCCAAGGGCCACGTGGTCAAGGAGATCGACGCCCTGGGGGGCGTCATGGGGTATCTGGCGGATTTAACCGGCATTCAGTTCCGCACCCTCAATCTCTCCAAAGGCCCGGCGGTGAGGGGCACCCGCATCCAATGCGACAAGCAGGCCTACCGCCTGGCCATGAAGGCGCTGCTGGAAAAAGAGGCCTGCATCCACCTGCGGGAGGCCATGGTGGAGAGGCTGCTGGTGGAGGACGGCCGGGTCGTGGGCGTGGTGGAGACCCTGGGCCTGGCCTACCGGGCCAAGGCGGTCCTGATCACCACCGGCACCTTTCTAAACGGCCTCATCCACATCGGCCCCTGCCGCATCCGGGCCGGCCGGGCCGGGGAGTTCGCGGCCGTGGCCCTGGCGGAGCATCTCAAGGAATTAGGATTTAAAATGGGGCGCATGAAGACCGGCACCCCGCCCCGGCTCCGGGCCGGGTCCATCGATTTCAGCTCCATGAGCCGCCTGGAGGGTGACGCCGCGCCCCGGCCCTTCTCCTGGCGCACCGCGGGGATCGAAACCGAGCAACTGCCCTGTTTCGTCACCCACACCACCCGGGCCACCCACGGCTGGGTTAAAGATAACATCCACCTCTCCCCCCTTTACAGCGGCGTGATCAAGGGCGTCAGCGCCCGCTACTGCCCCTCTCTGGAAGACAAGGTGATGCGCTTCCCGGAGAAAGAGAGCCACCAGGTGACCCTGGAACCCGAAGGCCGGGACACGGTGGAGATTTACGCCAAGGGCCTGGGGAACTGCCTGCCGGTGGAGGTGCAGTTGGAGCTCTTCCGGAGCGTCCCCGGGCTGGAGCAGGCCGAAGTGATGCGGCCGGCCTACGCCATCGAGTACGATTACGTGGACCCTTTGCAACTCAAGCCCACCCTGGAGACCAAACTGGTCAAGGGCCTCTTTCTTGCCGGGCAGATCAACGGCACCTCAGGCTATGAGGAGGCCGGGGGCCAGGGCCTCTGGGCCGGGATCAACGCCGCCTGCCAGATCCAGGGCCGCCCCCCCTTCCTGCCGGACCGTTCCCAGGCCTATATGGCGGTGCTGGTGGACGACCTGGTGACCCGGGGCACCCGGGAGCCTTACCGCCTCTTCACCTCCCGGGCGGAGTACCGTCTGCTGCTCCGGGAGGACAACGCCGACCTCCGGCTGATGGCTTGGGGTCACGACCTGGGCCTGGTGGAGAAAGAGGCCATGGAGCGCCTGGAGGCCAAAACCTGCCTCCTGGCCGAAGAGGAGGCCCGGCTGGCGGGACGACGGCTGTATCCAACGCCTGCGGTCAACCGGGAGCTGGCCGAAAGGGGCACCATGCCTTTGAAAGAGCCGGCCCCCATCCTGCACCTAGTCAAGCGCCCGCAATTGGACCTCGGTACGCTGTACCGCCTCTCCGGAGAAGAGCCGCCGGTGCCTTCGGAGGTGGTGGAACAGTTGGAGATCAAGCACAAATACGAGGGTTACATCAAGCGCCAAGAGGAAGGGGCCAAAAAATTCGCCCAGGGCGAGAAGAAGCGCATCCCGGAGGACTTTGATTACGACGCGGTGCCCGGTCTGTCCCTGGAGGTCCGGGAAAAGCTCAAGCAGGTGCGGCCCCTGTCCCTGGGCCAGGCGGCCCGCATCTCGGGGATGACGCCCGCGGCGTTGGCGGTGCTGATGGTTTATTTGAAGCGGTGGGGAAAGCCTTCTGAAGGGGCGGGTTAGATCCGCGGTCCCCAGCCCCCCTAAGACTCCATTCGCCAACCCCGCACTGAGAAATGGGGAGGGCCAGAAATTTCTGGCCCTCCCCATTTTTTTCTTGACACTATCTCTATAAAAACTAATATTACTCATAATACTGAGAATATAGAGGCTTATAAACGAATAGGAGGGTATTTCAATGTCTAGAAAAACAACACCAATTAATGTAAGTATTGAAGTATACAAGCTAATTGAACAAAACCGTCAATCATTTGAAGAGGCTCACGATGATATCCTCAAACGAATGTTTAGTATTCCTGCTTCGAGTGAGAAGGTTGCTGTTAAGGGTCAATTAAATCTAGGCTGTGGGGTATCAGTGCCCTTCGGGACCCTTTTCAAAAGGGAATATAAGCACAAAGAATATATAGCTGAGGCAACCGATGGTGGAATCTCTCTGAATGGAAGAAAATACCCTACCATCAACCAAGCTACCAATGCAGTGTCTGATTCTCCGCAAAATGCTTGGACCTTTTGGAAAATTAAGAGACCCCAAGACTCAAAATGGATTCCCTTGGACGATCTTCGAAAAGAAGTTTCGAAAATTACAGATGCGGATTTGGCTGAATTTACATAAGGTTTTGTAATAATGAACAGGCGATATAGCTAAGGTTGCAGTCTGTCGGAGTCATACAGGGGTTTGATCTTGATCTCCTTGGCCGATCTTTTGACCTGAGCAAGATCATACTGCGCCTGAAGCTGGAGCCAACTCTCAGGACTGCGGCCAAAAGCCTGGGACAACCTGACAGCCATCTCCGGGGAAATACCGGCATGGCCGTTAAGCAGCAAGGAAAGGGTCTTGCGGGTTACGCCGAGCCCTTGGGCCGCCTTCGTGACCGTCAAGCCCAGGGGCTCGAGGCATAACTCCCGGATAATCTCTCCCGGATGAGGGGGATTTTTCATGGTCATGTGGTTTTGCTCCTAGTGGTAATCAACCAAATCCACATCGGTGGCTTGACCTTCTTCAAATCGGAAAATCACCTTCCAATTGCCGGAAACGGAGACGGAGTAAAATCCGGCCAAGTCGCCCTTAAGCTGATGGAGCTTTAAGGCGGGAAGATTCATATCCTCCACGGTGAAGGCCGTGGCCAGCAAGGCGAGGATATGCCGCAACCGCTTGACCAGGGATTGATGAACGCCCTTGGTCTGGTCGTCATAATACAGAGCGGCAACCCTTTATGCCTTATGCTGCCGATCATAAATATTGTATACTGTTACGTATCTAGTTACAAGCGAATATTTAATTATACCACTCCCAAGAAAATATTTTACTTTGTGATTCTCTGTGTCCTTTGTGTCTTGGTGGTTAATCTTTTACAGCTTCTTCAACCGCTGCCGCCGCTGCCGCTGGCGTTTGGGGGCCCGGTGGGCGGGGCCTTTCTTTTGGGCGCCGTGGCCGGAAGAGGTCTCATCGTCATCTGCCGGGTCACCGGCCCCGGCCGGCCTTAGGTGCGACATCTCAAACTCCGGCGCGCTGATCCAGGCGGCGTTGACTTTCAGGGCATACTCCTGGAGTTCCCGGTCGGAACTGACCACCACCGCCCGGCTGCGCTCCTTTTCCAGGAGGCGCTTGATCACTTCGTCGGCCCGCTCCCCCCGCCGGGAATAGACGATGGCCATGCCGCCGCGGCGGTCCCGGGATTCCTTCAGGTCTCCCCCCAGCCAGCCGTCAAAGACCACCGTGATTTTATGCCGGGGCCGGGCCTTACGGTAGCCGGCCAGGCTGTCCAGCAGGGCCTCCCGGCCGAGCTCCAGCTCCCGGGCGTCCATTTCCTGGAA
>DYJG01000158.1 GCA_020723225.1 Desulfobacca acetoxidans
GCCACTGGCCACTGGCTACTGGCTACTGGCCACTGACCACTGATCACTGTTTGTAACCGCTCTTTGGATAAACGTTGCGCGGGTTCCAGAACATCCAGCCGCTGGAGCCGAAGTCGTCGGCGGCCTTGATCTGGAGGCGCATCTCTTCTTCGTAAAAGAATTTTTTATTGAAGGCGTAATCCCGGAAGGCCTGGAGCCAGGGCCTAAAGCGCAGGGGCGAGACCTGGGTGCGCTCCACCGCCCTTTTTAAAGAGAGGTAGACGATTTTATAAGGATGCTGCACCGGATTGCGGTAGTTGGGAATGCCTAGGTGGTAGCCGGAAGGGTAGACCATGGGGGAGATCACGTCCACGGCCTCCACCACGGGTTCGATCTTCTGGCCGATATCCGTGTCGTTGGTGTTCCAACAGATGTAGCCGAAGACATCCGCGGCCACCATGACATTGTAGGGTTCCAGGGCCTTGTAGGCCGCCTTCAAAAAGCCGGTGATGGCTTCGGTGCGGGTGTCTTCGTTGGCTTCCTGGGAAAAGCCGGTGCCCAGGTTGTCGGGGAAACGGACGTAATCGAACTGCACTTCATCGAAGCCCACTTGGGCGGCGATCTTGGCGATGGCGATGTTGTAGTCCCAGACCTCCTTACGGAAGGGGTCGACCCAGCGCAGTTTCTCCCGGTCCTTAAAGACCCCGCCGTTTTTGTCTTTCACGGCCAGATGGGGTTTGCCGGCTGCCAGGGGATCGTCCTTGAAGACCACGATGCGGGCGATGAGGTAGAGTTTCAACTCCCCCTTCAGACGATCCATGAGCTCCTTGATGTCCTTGATCAGGATGGGCTTGTTGGCCCCGATTTCCTCGGCCAGGGGCAGGTCCACCTTAAAGGGGATGAACCCCTTGTCACCCTTGACGTCGATGACCAGGGCGTTCAGGTTGTTTTCTTTCACGGCCTCCAGCACTGCGGTGCGCAGCTTTTTGCTGGTGACCCCGTAGCTGGTGAGGTAGAGCCCTTTGACGTTGAAGCGGTCGAGGGCGATTTCCGTTCCGGGGTTGGCCAACTCGGAGACCGGGATTTCCCGCTTTTTATAACCCGGGGCGCGTAACTTCAAGGTCTCTCCGGTTCCCTCCAGGCGGAACACGCCTTCCTTGTTGGTGCGCGCCGCCTGCTCCCCCAGGGTGGCCACGGCCGCGTGGATGGGGGCCTTGGTTTTGGCGTCGATAATCTTGCCTTCAAGGGCCAGGGCCGCAGACGCGGCTGCCATTACTCCCGCCAGGACCAGTAAGCTGGTGATTAATCTCTTCATGCGTTTCCCATCAATAAAGTATTTTCCTCTGCGTCCTCTGCGTCTCTGCGGTGTATTAATTTTTACCGCAGAGACGCAGAGGACGCAGAGAGAAATTAACCAAAAACTGATCACTGGCTACTGGCCCCTGACCACTGCCCCCTGCTACTTAGCGCTGGCCTTCTTCCCTTTTTCCTGGATTTTGCCTTCGACAATGGCGGCAAAGTTCTTGACGCCGTCGCCGTTGGTCATCAGGTAGCGGGGCTGGGCCATCATTTTTTCGGACTTGTTGGCAAAGCGCCGGTCGATGCTGAAGGCCACCACATAACCGGCCTTGGCGGCCTCCTTCTCCAGGTAGTCGTCATAAATTCCGAAGGGCCAGGCCAGGGCGTCCACTTTGGTCCCCATCTTTTTTTCCAGCACCGCCTTAGACTTGGTGAGCTGGGTCTGCACCGACTTTTCAAATTCCTCGGGCTTCATCTTTTTCTTGTCCTGCTTGAAATTGGGATGCCAGAAGGTGTGGCACTGAATATCGAAGAGGCCGGTATTTTGCAATTCATGCAACTGCTCCCAGGTCATGCATTTAACGGAGGAAACCCGGGAAACGCAGGAGGGATAACAGAAAAGGGTTACAGGAATGTTGTACTTTTTTACCAGGGGCAGCATGTCGGAATAGACCGTCTGGTGAGCATCGTCCGCCGTGATTACCACCGACTTGGGCGGCGGGGCCGGGCCTTCGCCCTTAAGGTAATTCACCAGGGTACGCATGGGGATGACGGTGTAGCCGTTGTCTTTCAGCCATTTGAGTTGCGCCGCGAAAACTTCGGTTTTTACGGTCATGCCGTCGGCCACGGTGGGGCCGAAACGGTGGTAGCACAGCACCGGCACACCCTCGGGGGCGTCAGCCGACGCGGCCGGGCCGCAGAAACACACGGCCAGCCAGAGAAGGGCGGCAAAAATTCGGGTCATTTAAGGCGTCCTTTGACAGAATGGAATCGTTGCCGGGGTAAGGGGCAAACCGGAGTTGCGCCACTTTCACCTGGGCCAAGAAACTGAAGGGAATATACCAGAATAAGCATGAAAATGAAGGTGAGAAATCATTGCGATTATAAATTCATCTCGATCCGCACCACCCCTTCGGCCATGCGCTTGAGGTGGAAGCCCGCTTTCTTGGCCATCTCCAGCATGGGTTTGTTTTGGGCCAGGACGTCGCCGTAGAGGAGTTTCAGGCCTTGGTCCCGGGCCACGGCGATCAATTGTTCCAGCAATTTCGGGCCCAGGCCCTTCCCCTGCCAGGGATCGCCGACGATGACCGCGAATTCCCCTTTTTGGCGGTCAGCGTCCATGACCAAACGCGAGACCCCCAGCATCGCTTCCGGACTCGGAGGCTGGGCGATGGCCATCAGTCCCAGTTCCCGGTCGTAATCGTTCTGGGTGAAGCGGATGAGCATCTCGTGGGTCCAATGTTTGATCAGCCGGAAGTAGCGGAAGTAGATGGTCTCGTCCGAACACTTATTGAGGAAGTCGGAAACCAGGGGTTCGTCTTCGGGCTTCATGGGCCTGAGCAGGATGGGAGTGCCGTCTCTCAGCAGCCAATGGCTTTCGTATTGGTTGGGATAAGGGCTGATAATCAGGTGCCGGGGCGCGGGCACCGTACTCGGTTCCAGGGTGATGCGGGCGTCCACGGCCACCACCAGGTTGCCGATGAGCAGCAGGGGATTGATGTCCAGTTCCACGATTTCCGGGAAGTCCGTGACTAGCTGTGACATCCGCACCAGGTGTTCCACCAGGAGATCCAGATTGGCCCGGGGGATGTGGCGGTAAGTCTCGAGCACTCGATAAATCCGGGTTCTTTTCATTAAACTGCGGGCCAGGTGCACGTTCAGGGGCGGCAGTTCAATGGCGAAATCCTCCATGATGTCGGTGAAGGCCCCTCCCAGTCCGAAGAGGATCAGGGGGCCGAAATCCGGGTCCCGCTTGCTGCCGATGAATAATTGGCAATCCGGCTCCCGCTCCTGGGACTCCACCGTGACCCCGAAAATTTCGGCCTCGGGATGGCCCATCTTCACTTCCCCGACGATCTGTTCGAACGCGGCCGCCACTTCCCGCTCATTGCGGAGATAAAAACGCGCCCCTCCCTCCATGGTCTTGGGATTGAAATCCGGGGAATGGATTTTCAGCACCACAGGGAAGCCGATGTCCTTGGCGGCCCGGGCGGCTTCCGGGGCGGAGGCCGCAGCCAGGGTGGGATTGATGGGGATGCCGTAGGCCGACAGGATGGCTTTCGATTCGAGAGGGGTCAGCACCCTGGCCCGGCTCTCCAGGCGCTGCTCGATAAAGGCCCGGGCCTGGGGGGTGTTCACCTGGAATTCCTTGGGCAGGCGGGGCGGCGTCTGTTGCAGGAGTTCCAGGTTCCGGGAATAGGAGAACATCTCCAGAAAGGTATCCACCGCCGGCTCGGGGGTCTCGAAAGTGGGGATGCCCGCGTCGTTTAAGACGTGGATGCCCGGGGCCACCTCCCCCCCGCCCATCCACACCGCAAAGACGGGCTTGGCCTTGCCCCCCGCGGCCGCGGCCACCGCCCGGGCCACCCCGGTGGAGTCCGTCAGGGCCTGGGGAGACAGGATAATCACCAACCCGGAGAGTTCCCGGGCCTCCAGGCCGATCTCCACCGCCCGGGCATACCGCTCCGGACTGGCATCCCCCAACAGATTGATGGGATTGCCCGGAATCCGGTAAGGCGGCAGGATTTCCCGCAATTTTTCCAGGGTATCAACGCTCAGGGCCCCGGGTTCCATCTGCCAGCGGGAGAGGGCGTCCACCGCCATCACTCCGGGGCCGCCGGCATTGGTGATAATCCCCAGGCTGTTGCCCAGGGGCCGCTGCACCTTCTCCAGGGCCTCGGCGCAGTCGAAGAGCTGGCCGAAGGTATCCACCCGGATGATGCCGGCCCGGCGAAAAGCCGCGGTGTAGGCCGTATCCTTGCCCGGCCAGATGCCGCCGGAAGGGGTGACCCCCCGGGCGCCGGCGAACTTCCGCCCCGCCTTGATGACGATGATGGGCTTCACCCGGGACACGGACCGGGCCGCGCTCATGAACTTCCGGTGCCGGGTCAGGTGCTCCATATAGATGATGATGCTGCGCACCTTATCCTGATTGCCGAGATAGTCGATGAGGTCGGCAAAATCCAGGTCGGCCTTGGAGCCGAGGCTGAGGAAGTGGCTGAAGCCGATATTCTTGAGTTCGGCCCAGCCGATGATGGAGCTGCACAACGCGCCGCTCTGGGAGATGAAGGCTAGGCTGCCGGGCCGGGGAAAATGGGGGGCGAAGGTACCATGGAGCTTGCACGGCGGGCAGATGATCCCCCAGCAATTGGGCCCGAGATAGCGAATCCCCCATTTCAGGGCCTCCGCATGGATGGCGGCTTCGATTTTTTCGCCCTCGGGGCCGGTTTCCCTGCCGCCTGCGGAAATGATCACAGCGGTCTTGACTCCGGCCTGGCCGCACTCCTCCATGACCTTAGGGATGTCCTTGATGGGAATGGCAATCACGGCCAAATCGATGGGCGCCTGGACGTTACGTACGGAAGGGTAGGCCGGCATCCCCAGGATCTGGTCATGCCTGGGGTTAATGAGATAAGTAGCGCCGGGGAAACCCGCATCCTGGAGATTCTGCACCAGGGCGCGGCCGATGCTGGCCTCTTTCTCGCTGGCCCCGATGACGGCCACGGCCTCGGGATTGAAGAGGTGGTCGAGATGGTGTTTTTCCATGAGGTTAATTGGAGACTCGCAGTTCACCAGTCACCGGCAGTTCGAAGAGTTCCTTTCTCAGGAGGCGGGTGGAAAAAAACAGCACTTCCAGGTTCTCCACCTCTCCGGTAACGGGGTTGAGACGGGCGATAATATCATCCCCCAACTCTTCCGATTCCTGATCCGGATACGGCTGGCACTTGTCAATGTGAAGAATGT
This sequence comes from Desulfobacca acetoxidans, assembly GCA_020723225.1. GTDB lineage: Bacteria > Desulfobacterota > Desulfobaccia > Desulfobaccales > 0-14-0-80-60-11 > SURF-52. The sequence goes on from DYJG01000158.1 coordinate 5,242, forward strand.
CAGCCTCCCGGTCGTAATTGAAAATCAATTTTCCTGCCATTCTGTTAATTCCATTTCAATTCTCCGCGCTGTTGGATGCTTATTGATTTAATAAGCTTTACCCGGGAATTTTTCAAGTAATCGAGAGATGACAAGTCCAATTTTCTGCCCGTCGGCATTCAGAAACTCTGCCTTTAGCCAAGATATAACTGAAAATCTGGAACCGAGACAGCTGCGCCAAGCCTGCTCCCTACGACCCCACGGCCAAGATGCCTGAATATAAAGCCTGCACGGTGAAAGTAGAGAAGCTGGCGGTGTAGAAGTAAAGAGAAAAGATTTGGGGAGGGGGTAAGGGCCAGAGACAACTAACCCAATCCAATATTAAAAGTTTGAGGGCCGGAAGAAAACTTCCGGACCTCAATTTATTTTCCGATTTTTGGGGGGAGTGAAAGGGAAAATCTCGTTTCTGCGCAGTTCGTCTACAGTAACTTAACCAGGGCTGCGACAATAGTGATCCCAGCCACCATCATGGCCCCCAATCGCAAAGTCAAATCGTGTTTCAGACGTAATTCCAATTCTTGGAGATCGCGCTTGGTGGCGATTTGCTCATCGATAATGCCGGCAACTGCCTGGGCCAAAACTTCCGATTGCTCTTCGGAAAAATTGGCAGACTTCAATTTTTTAGCAAATTCCAGCGTGTCGAAGGTAATCGTTTTCATATCAGTCGATTCCCATATTCACAATATCCTAACTATAGTAATTATGTCAATATTTAACCTATCGGATCGACCGAAGACCGAAAACCGAAGACCCTATTTCCCTCCCCTCCACTCCTTCACTCCCTCCCCCACCAGCAGCGCCGCCACCGGCGTGATATGCAGCAGCAGCCGGTCGATGGTGGCCCGGACGTACATGTCGAATTCCGCCGCGGAAGTGGGGGCCACCGCATAGGCCACCAGGACGGCCAGGAGGTTGCCGCCCAAGAACAGTGCCGGGAAGAGCCGGGGCGAGCGCCACAGGCCCCGGCCG
>DYJG01000159.1 GCA_020723225.1 Desulfobacca acetoxidans
TCGCTGATCAGGGTGACGGCGCCCCGGGGGTCCCATTGCCTCAGGGTTTCCGCTGCGGCCAGCCCCGCGGCGCTGGCGCCGATGATGACGTATCGCATAATTTTATTTTACCGCGAAGCCGCAGCCCCTGAAAAGAAAAATAGCAACCCTCAGAAAAGGGGGAAAAGGGGAAAAGGTTGTCACAACGCTCCGGAGTCTTTCCCTTTTTCCCTTTTCCCCTTTTAACCTTTTCCCCCTAAGTATTCATCCTCTTGCATAACCGCCGCTCCTGTAGTAGTGTCCTTCCCCAAGAGGTGTAGATAGCACGCCGATGGGCCAATGGCGTTTTCTTTTAGAAATTTCCGTACTTATGGAGGTAGATGATGAAACCCATATCCCGGGCCTTGATAAGCGTTACCGACAAGGGCGGTCTGCTGGAGTTTGCCCAATTTCTTGCCAAGTATCACGTGGAAATCCTGTCCACCGGCGGCACCGCCAAGATGCTTCGGGACGGCGGCGTCCCGGTGGTGGAAGTCTCCGATTACACCGGCTTTCCGGAAATGCTGGACGGCCGGGTGAAGACCCTGCACCCCAAAATACACGGGGGCATCCTGGGCCGCCGGGACCTGCCCGGGCACCTGGAGCAGATGGCTGCCCAGAAAATCGAGCCCATCGACCTGGTGGTGGTCAACCTCTACCAGTTCGAAAAAGCGGTGGCCAAGCCCGGCTGCACCCTGGAAGACGCCATCGAAAACATCGATATCGGCGGTCCCACCCTGCTTCGGGCGGCGGCCAAGAATTACACCGCGGTCACCGTGGTGGTGGACCCCCAGGATTACCACCATCTCATGGAAGAGATGAAATTGAATAAAGGCGCCACCAGCATTGCCACGCGCTTCAAACTGGCGAAAAAGGTCTTCCAACTCACCAGCGAGTACGACACCGCCATTTACCATTATCTGGCGGACAAGGCTCCGGCCTGCTGATGGCTATGCCAGCCGCGATTACCATGAGCCGGGGCCGGGTCCTGGACCTCACCGGCCCCTATTACTACCAGGACATGCTCACCGGCATCGCCCAGGAGATCCTGGCCGAGCTGGCCGAAATCGAGAAAGTGGATCTCCCCTCCCTGGCGGAGGAGGATTTCGAACAGGTGATCAGCGTCACCCAGATCCGCCTGCTCAACGAACTCTATTACTGCCTGGGGCAACTCCGGGCCGCGGGGGTGGAATTGGAGGTGAAACGGGCCATCCAGGACCTCCGGGACATCTGGAACCGGTACATCGACCAGACCCAGCGGCCCGCAGCCTTGAAATTTCAGGTGGAGCCTGGGGAAGACCAGGTGCAATAAGGGGGGCACAACCTTTGCGGCAGATGACTCCATCCGGAAGACCGGGACCTCAGAGGATCATCCAATTAGACATTTCACCAATCCTACTAGCAGATAAATCCGATAAAATTACCTAACATAAATAAAATAACTAGGTCAAAATAGGTAATTTTACCAACTTTTCCCTATCTTAAATTTTCTTACAATATTACTGAGGGAAATTTTGGCAAGGGCCGGGAAGCCCAACCCCTCCGGTTCCAGGATTGTGCAGCATGCAAGCGGATCGATTCGAACATGATATTCTCCTACCTCCTGAGGTTAAGCTCCAAACAGAGAGCTGCTTCGATTGAGAGTGGTGGCGCAAGCCGGGGTGAATTATGAAAAGTTACTATGGCGATAAAACCGTATTGATAACCGGGGCGGCCGGCACGGTGGGCACGGAAATCGTCCGCCAGTTGGTGGCGCTCGCACCCAAGGAACTTCGAATTCTGGATAACAATGAATCCGCCTTGTTTCTTCAGGCCAATGAATACCGGCATGCCGGCCGGGTGATCCCTTACCTGGGTGACGTCAGGGATGACCAGAAACTGGTCAACGTCACCAGGGGAGTGGATGTCATCTTTCATCTGGCCGCTTTTAAGCACGTGGGCTTCGCCGAATACAATCCCTTCGAGGCGGTGCAAACCAATATTCTCGGCGTGAAACATGTGGCCCAGGCGGCGCAGATCAATCACGTCTCCCGGGTGATCTTCGCCAGTTCCGATAAGGCCGTCAATCCCACCAACGTCATGGGCACCTCCAAGCTCATGGGGGAGCGCATCTTCACCGCGGCCAACATTTTTCACAACAACGGCAGCCAGATATTTTCCAGTGTCCGCTTCGGCAACGTCCTGGGCTCCCGGGGCTCGGTGGTTCCTATTTTCGCCAAACAGATCCTGTCCGGGGCCACGGTTACCGTCACCGACATGCGCATGACCAGGTTTGTAATGACCGTGCAGGAGGCCGCCAACCTGCTGCTGGAAGCGCCTCTAATCGCTTGCGGCGGAGAGGTCCTGGTCACCAAGATGTTGGCCATGCGCATCATCGATCTGGCCCACGCCATGATCGAACTGCTAACCGCCAGAACCGGCTTGGACCCGGGGAGCATTCCCATCAAATTCGTGGGCGCCATGCCCGGCGAGAAGCTCTATGAGGAGCTGATGACCGAGGAGGAAGTGGGCCGCACCAAGGAACTCCCTACGATGTTCGCCATCCTGCCGGCTCTCAGAGGCTACTATCAAAGGATTGAATATAACTATCAAAACCTGCTGCCGGAGGTGGAAAACCGGCGTCCTTACATCTCCAATCTGGAGATTCCCATGACCATTGAGGAGATCAAGACCTATCTGGAAGACTACGGCATTCTGGATGAATTCCTGCCGCCCGGTAAGCCCTATGATCTGCTTTATCCCGCCCCTGACCTGGAATCGTCGACCCTGAAATCTCCACGACCGGTCAAATTGCAGTGAGGCCGGTTTTTTGAAATAGAGCCGAAGGCGCACCCGGCAGTGAGCCAAACCCCGGGGTGGATATCTGGGGCCCTGCAAGGAAACTCGTTTGCCTGCCTCGAAGTAAGCAAAGGACGGTTCTATCCCCCAAAAATTTTTCGCAAAACTCTAAAACTCATTTGCAGCTAAGGTCAATATCAGGAAGTCCAGGCAAAGGGAACAATAGCCCTTGTGTTTAGAAGAGTTGCCATAGTGCAATGGTTTTGGATTTTAACAATTATTTATCTATACAATAAATAGGTAAATCTACCTATTGACTAGAGGTTACTCCAAAATCAAAATATTTATAACCATTTCTAGAAAAAAAACATTTTCGCGAAAGGCCCGGACCGGCGCAAATTGGTTGGACCCTGGAATTCCCGGGATGCCCTTTGCGACCAACGAGAAAGGAGGATGGATGATGAAAGGAGTTCATCAAAAAGGAAAGATTATCTTGGCCGCTCTCCTGGGTCTGGTTTTGCTCCCCGGACCGGTCTGGGGGCAATCCCTGAAAACCATTCAGGTGCCCGAGCCCCCCACTCTTGCCAGTTTTGTGAGAGACAAAGACGCGGCCATCCGGTTGGGAAAGGCCCTCTTCTGGGATATGCAGGTGGGCAGTGACGGGGCCACGGCCTGCGCCAGCTGCCATTTCCACGCCGGCGCCGACAGCCGCACCAAGGCCCAACTCAATCCGGACACCCTGGGAGGGGATGCCACTTTCCAGGCCGGGGCCCTCAACACCACTTTGACCCGGAACAAATTCCCCTTTGTCAAGTTTGTCAATCCCGACGACCCGGGCGCCGGAGTCCTCCGTGAATGGAACGACGTGGTTTCCTCCCAGGGGGTGCGCCTCACCCAGTTCACGGATATTGTTCCCGGTAACGCCGTGGACGCCGGGGTCGCCCAGCGGGATCCGATTTTCCGCTTCCAGCGGCGGGTGGAGCCCCGCAATACCCCCACGACGATCAATGCGGTGTTCAACTTCGCCAATTTCTGGGACGGCCGGGCCAATAACGTCTTCAACGGCGCCAATCCCTTCGGGGCCATGGACACGGACGCGGCCGGAAATCCCAACAAAAGGATTGTGGCTAATGTCGCCGGAGTCCTGACCCCGGTGACCATCCGCATCCGCAACGCCAGCCTGGCTTCCCAGGCCGTGGGGCCGCCCCTCAGCGACTTCGAGATGTCCTGGAGGGGGCGCACCTTCCCCAAGGTCGGCAAGAAGATGCTCAGCCTGGCTCCCCTGGCCCAGCAGGTGGTGCATCCCCAGGACAGCGTCCTGGGCCTGCTCGCCAATTCCACCCTGGTCAATGGGGTGCCCTCCAATGTTCCGGGCATCAATACCACTTATGCAGCTCTTATCAGGCAAGCTTTCTTGCCCAGGTACTGGAGCAATACCACCCAAATAGTGACTTTCAACGCCGAAGGGCTGCCCACGGTCCTCCCCAATCCCGGCAGGCCCTTGACCACTGACGAATACACCCAGATGGAGGCCAACTTCAGCCTCTTCTTCGGCTTGGCCGTGCAGCTCTACGAGGCCACCTTGATCGCGGACGATACCCCCTTCGACCGGTTCCAGGACGGCTTTCCCAACTCCTTGACGCCCGAGCAGGTTTTCGGCATGCAGATATTTGATTTTGCGCAATGCTCCGTGTGCCATGCAGGCGCGGAAATGACCGCAGCGTCCGTGGGAAATCTCCTCCTGAATCCCAACCCTGCGCCCCCGGGGCAGATCAATGTGCCCGACCCCACGAAAAATCCCCTGAACGCCATTGAACAGATGCCCTTTACCGTGGGGGAAGCCCTTTATGACGTGGATTTCGTCCACATCAGCGTGGTGCGTCAAGCCAACGATCCAGGCCGGGCTGGGACCGCACCCTTTATCAACCCCCGCACCGCGGCCGAATATCCCCTTTCCTGGTCGGTTCTGGGCCAGTTGAAAAGAGATGGGCTGCTGCCGCCCTCGGTGGCCGCGTTTACCCCCAGTCTGCCGGTGGGCTTTCAGGCGAATTTCACCAGGCCTTTTCCGGACCGGGCGGTTAATAACGGAGCCATGAAGGTCCCCCAGTTGCGCAACGTTGACCTGACCGGCCCTTATTTCCACAACGGCGGGGCCGCCACTCTGATGCAGGTGGTGGACTTTTATACCCGGGGCGGGAACTTCCGCTTCGGGAATTTTCCCGACGTGACTGAAGAAATGGATGGCGATGTCCCGGCGGAGGTTGCCCCCGTCGGCTTCTTGATCGGCAATACCAGCGCTCAGAGGGCTTTGGTGGCCTTTCTCCAGGCCCTCACCGACCCCCGGGTCAAAGAAGAGCGGGCTCCCTTCGATCACCCCCAGCTCTTCGTGCCCAACGGGATCGATCCCGTCACCAGAGTTGACATTATTAACGAGATTCCCCCGGTGGGCGCGGGCGGCCGCATCCCTGCGGGCTTGCTGCCCTTGCAGCCCTTCCTGAACGCGAACCAGTTCTCGCCTTAAGGGGCGGACCGCCACACCTCAAGGACAAAACGGCCGGGAACACCCGGCCGTTTCTTTTTGCTTACTCGAGAGGACAATTCGGGAGAGCCGCCGGCAGCGGCCGCAACGAAAGGATTGGAGCCGATAACGGCGGCTCGATGCCACTAGGCATCTAGATAAATCTAATCGTAATATTGTTATTTACTAGAGTAGACTAATCAAAACTTGAACCCCCTACCGGCCTTTATACCTATACAAAAATAGGTACAGATGAGCACTTGACAATTTTTTCCCCGTAAGTATAATTTATTTCAACAATATTTCTCTCTGAAGTTAGCTAAATTGAGCAAATTCAGCTAACCATGATGAAAAATTTTTTAAAGAACTTAACATTAAATAAACATCTACAGACTCCTCTGGGTCTTATCAGTAAGGAACAGGGGAACTCTTGTTCTGTCCCTCCAAAATATTGGCGGATGAGGATTTGCCGATGAACTCAGGAAAATTTTGGATGATATTTTGCAGCATCTGTTTGGGGCTGATCGGCTGCGGCGGCCCCGGGGCCCAACAGGTGCCCCCCCAACAGATCGCGGCCCAGGTGGACTCCAAGGGCAAGCAAAGCCAGCTTCAGGAGCAGTTGTTGAAACAAGTGGCTCTGGCCTCCGCCGTCAGGGATTTCAGGGACTATAAAGTGGGTCCGGAAGACCTGTTGGGCATCGTTTGCCTGGGTTCGGATAAGCTGAATGCCGAGGCCCGGGTCAACGGCCAGGGCGAGATCAGCATGATGCTGGTGGGGCCGGTTAAGGTGGAGGGCTTGTCCACCACTGAGATCGAGAGAAAGCTGGCCCAGATCTATAAAGCGGGAGATTATCTAACCAACCCGCAATTTACGGTAACCGTCAAGGAATTTCGCCACCAGCGGGTGGCCGTCACCGGCGCGGTTAATAAGCCG
>DYJG01000160.1 GCA_020723225.1 Desulfobacca acetoxidans
CTGGGAGGCGAGGATTTTTCCGTATTCGAGCCCCTGGCCTTGGAATACCTGGCCGCGGGGGTGGCCCCGGACCACGAGGTCCGCATCCTGGATATGCGCCTCGACCCCAATCTCGACGCAGTTTTGGCCGATTATCAGCCGGAAGTGGTGGGCCTCACCGCTTATACCGTCCACGTGAACACGGTCAAAATACTGTGCCGGCAGATCAAGGCCCGTAACCCAAAAATCGCCACCGTGGTGGGCGGCCATCACGCTACGGTCATGCCCGCAGATTTTTATACCCCGTTTATCGATGTCATTATTGCCGGGGAGGGCGTCTTTCCTTTCCGGGAGGCCGTTAGACGCCTGGAAAAGGGCCTGCCGTTGGCGGAAATTCCCGGCGCGGTCCCACTTGACAACGGCGCAGTGCTCATCCGGCAGGGGGAGGAAGGCTTTGACCTGGACGCCCTGCCCCTGCCCCGGCGGGACCTCACCGCAGCTTATAGGCAATCCTATTTCAGCGAATGGATGCGGCCCCTGGCCTCCATCAGGACGTCGAAGGGCTGCCATTTCCGGTGCCAGTTCTGCGCTCTGTGGAAGTTGACCGGGGGGCGTTATCTCACCCGGAAGCCGGAGCGTATCGTCGAGGAATTGGTGACGATCCGGGAGCCGTATATCTTCTTTGCGGATGACGAATCCTTATTGGACACCCCGCGCATGGCTGCGCTGGCAGACCTGATCCGCCGGGAGGGGATCAACAAACGGTACTTCCTTTACGGCCGCAGCGACACCATCGCCCGGCATCCGGAGCTGCTGGAGCAGTGGAAAAAGATCGGCCTGGAGCGGGTCTTCGTGGGGCTGGAATTCATGCGGGACGCGGACCTGAAGCTGATCCGCAAGGGATCCACCGTAGAAAATAATGAAAAAGCCCTGAGGATATTAAAAGGCCTCGGCCTCGACATCTGGCCCATGTTCATGGTCCGCCCCGAATTCGAGCGCCGGGACTTCGCGGACTTGCGGCAACGCTGCCTGGGCCTCGACCTCAGTTTTATCGGCTTTTCCGTCCTGACGCCCCTGCCGGGAACCGATCTCTATCAGGAAGTGAAAGACCGGCTGATAACTGATAACTACGACTTTTTCGATTTCTTCCACACTCTCCTTCCCACCACCCTGCCGCTTAAGGATTTTTACCGGGAACTGGCCGACCTGTTTCAGCGTTCCCGGTCGCTCAAAAACCAGATCCGCCTGATGCGCAAATACCGGCTCCGGGAACTGCCGGCGCTTTTTAAGGCCTATGGAGCATTAATGGGGCGGTTAAAAACCCTCGCCCAAGATTACTGACAAGTTACCTCAGGCCGCAAAACACATCATCGCATAAAGCTTATCCGGGTCTTGATACAGGGTGGTCATGCCGGCAAACTTTTGCTGCCGCCCCATCTGTTCGAGAGTGGATAACTTTTCGGGAAAATCGTGATTATTGACGTGATTCCGGCTCCTCCCCAGTTCTTCCGGGGTCATGGCCCGCCATAAATTCTTGCAAGTCCGCCACCAACGCCCCAAATATTGGTCCCGGGTTTCTTCTTCCAGGAGGGTGGGCTCGTACATCAAGAGGTAGCCGTCAGCAGGGAGGATGTTGTGAGCCAGGTGGAGAAATTTGGCTTTTTGCGGCTGGGGCAGGTGATGAAAAGTCAGCCCCATCCAAATCACATCGGCTTTGATTTCCGCCTCCTGCACTATTTCATAGAAATCCTTTTCCATTAAACGGTGTTCGCACCGAAGAACGGCGAGGTTCTTCGCTGCCAGAGCTAAAGCCGCTTTCGTCAGATCAACCCCCACATAACCGGAAATGGCAGTTCCCTCCAGGGCTCTCACCATGAAGCAGGCGTCTCCGCATCCCAGGTCCAAAAGCAGGAAGGGCCGGGACAGGCGGCCCAGCAGGAATTGGCGCAACCGGGAATATACCTCCCGATGATGGAGGTAGTTATTCTCCACCAATTTCAGATAAGATTGCCATTGCTGAAAGTGCGCTTCCACCTCTTTCACCTGCTCAACTTGCTCAGCAGGCGGCAAACCCTTTTTTGGGGGCATAAAGTGCGATCCTCTCCGATATTGCTTTCATGCGTAACTTCATCGGCATACAGGCGGCCAACCATGAAGGCCGGACTTTGTCCGGCCTTCATGTTCTGTATCCTTTTATCTCTTATTTGGTTTACTTCGTCTTAAAAGTCAGACCTTCCTTATCCCCATCCACCATAATGGTATCACCTTCCTTGAACTTCCCTTCCAGCAGCATGGGGGCCAGTTTGTCCTGCAAGTAGCGCTGGATGGCCCGGCGCAAGGGTCTCGCGCCGTACACCGGGTCGTAGCCCGCGTCCGCCAGGAAGTCCCGGGCCGCGTCCGTCAGTTCCAGGTGGAGCTGCCGCTCTGCCAGGAGTTTTTGCAGCCGCTTGATCTGCAAAGTGACGATGGTCTTGAGCTGTTCCTTGCTCAGGCGGTGAAAGATGAGGATATCGTCCACCCGGTTCAAAAACTCCGGCTTGAAGTGGAGCTTCAGGGCCTCCATGACCCGCTCCCGCATCTGTTTCTCGTCCGCGACCTCGGCGATGTATTGGCTGCCGATGTTGGAGGTCATGATGACGATGGTGTTCTTAAAATCCACGGTACGGCCGTGGCCGTCGGTGAGGCGGCCGTCGTCCAGGATCTGCAGCAGGGCGTTGAACACCTCCGGGTGGGCCTTTTCGATTTCGTCAAAAAGCACCACGGAATAGGGCCGCCGCCGCACCGCCTCGGTGAGCTGCCCCCCCTCCTCGTAGCCCACGTAGCCCGGGGGCGCGCCGATGAGACGGGAGACGGTGTGCTTCTCCATGTATTCGCTCATGTCCAGGCGCACCATGGCCTGCTCGGAGTCGAAGAGAAACTCCGCCAGGGCCCGGGCCAGCTCGGTTTTCCCCACGCCGGTGGGACCCAGGAAGATAAACGAGCCCAGGGGCCGGTTGGGGTCCTGCAGCCCGGAGCGGGCCCGGCGCACCGCGTTGGAGACCGCCTGCACGGCCTCCTCCTGGCCCACCACCCGGGCGGCCAGGCGCTCTTCCATATGCAGGAGTTTTTGCTTTTCGCCTTCCAGCATCCGGGTCACCGGGATGCCGGACCATTTGGAGACGACTTCGGCAATGTCCTCCGCGTCCACCTCCTCCTTGAGCATGGCCCCTTCCTGCTGCCGCTCGGCCAGCTTTTGGGTCTCGGCCTCCAGCTCTTTTTGCAGATTCAGGAGCGCGCCGTATTTCAGTTCCGCGGCCTTGGCCAGGTCGCCGATGCGCTCGGCGTTCTGGGCCTCGAACTGGGTCTTCTCGATCTGCTCCTTGATCTCCCGGATGCGGGAAATGACCTCTTTTTCCTGCTGCCAGCGGGCCTTGAGCCCCGCGCTCTTTTCCTTGAGGTCCGCCAGGCTCTTTTCGATTTTGGCCAACCTCTCCTTGGACGCGGGGTCCTGCTCTCTTTTTAAGGCCTCCCGCTCGATCTCCTCCTGGGTGATCTTGCGTTCCACCTCATCGATGTCGCCGGGGCGGGAATCGATCTCCATGCGCAGCTTGGACGCGGCCTCGTCGATCAGGTCCACCGCCTTGTCCGGCAGATGCCGGTCGGTGATGTAGCGGTGGGACAGGGTGGCCGCGGCCACGATGGCCGAGTCCTTGATGCGCACCCCGTGGTGCACTTCGTATTTTTCCTTCAGGCCCCTGAGGATGGCGATGGTGTCCTCCACCGAAGGCTCCGCCACCATGATGGGCTGGAAGCGGCGCTCCAGGGCCGCGTCCTTTTCGATGTACTTGCGGTACTCGTTGATGGTGGTGGCCCCCACGCAGTGCAGCTCCCCCCGGGCCAAAGGCGGCTTGATCATGTTGGAGGCGTCGATGGCCCCTTCCGCGGCTCCCGCGCCCACCAGGGTGTGGAGCTCGTCGATGAACATGATGATCTTGCCTTCGGCTTCGGTCACTTCCTTGAGCACCGCCTTGAGCCGGTCCTCGAACTCCCCCCGGAACTTGGCGCCGGCAATGAGCGCGCCCAGGTCCAGGGTCACCAGGCGCTTGTCTTTCAGGCTTTCGGGCACGTCGCCGTTGACGATGCGCTGGGCGAGGCCCTCGACGATGGCGGTCTTGCCTACCCCGGCTTCGCCGATCAAGACCGGGTTGTTCTTGGTGCGCCGGGAGAGCACCTGGATGATGCGCCGGATCTCCGAGTCCCTGCCGATCACCGGGTCCAGTTTGCCGGCCCGGGCCATGGCCGTCAGGTCCTTGCCGTACTTCTCCAGGGGCTGGTATTTTTCTTCCGGGGCCTGGTCCGTAACCCGCTGCCCCCCCCTGAGGTCTGCCAAAGCCTTGAGGATCGCCTCCAGGGTCAGCCCCAGGCCGGCGAGCAGCTTGCCCGCGTCGCTGTTTTTGTCCGCGGCCAATGCCAGGAAGAGATGCTCCGTGGAGACGTACTCGTCCTTCATCCGGTCCGCCTGCTTAAAGGCTTCGTCCAGGGCCTTATTTAGAGCAGGGGAGAGATAGACCTGGGCCTCGCCGCTGACCCGGGGCAGCCGGGTGAGCAGGTCCTCGGTCCCCTGGATGAGTTTCTGGGGATCGACTTCCATTTTCTTCAATAAGGGCCGGATCAGGCCCTCTTCCTGGGCCAGGAGGGTCCGCAGCAGGTGGGCCGGCTCCATCTGGGGATTATTCAGCCGCCGGGCCAGCTCCTGCACGCCTTGAAGGGCCTCCTGGGCTTTGTAGGTCAGTTTGTCCAATCGCACTGCCATTATTTTCTCGTCCTCCGTTGTCGCTTAGCTAACTTTCAGAAATCACTTAATAAACGTTAATCAGTTAAACAATTTTGTCAAGCGCTTGTGCATAAATGAATTTGACTTATTCGGCTAATTTTTCCGGAAATTGTTTTGAGATTATTATGAAATTAGTACGAAAGATAATATAATTTATAAATAAGATTAATCAATTATCTTCGATGATATCAATGATCCATATTTAATTATTTCATCACTTAGCCTCGATGAAGTGCAAAATCGCGATCAAAGAAATCTGCGGATAAGGGCCTCCGATAAAATATGCAAGGCCTCTTGGAAACCAGGTGGAAACGTCTTGGTGGTACAGGCTTTCCAGCCTGTACGAACGACACTTTCAGGATAGCAAACCTTAAAGGTCGCCTGCCTCGCTAAACTCTGATAAGATTGTTGCCACCTTGTCGTTGTCCAATAAAATTCCAGGAACTCCCAGGTGCCCGACGCCGAAATCTCCGCCATCCTTCAAACCCTTGAACGCTACTCGGGTTCCTATGAACGGGAGGGCGTGGACGGGGCCATCGCCCATCGGGAGGAGATTACTCCTTATCTAATCGAAAGTTTAGAGAAGCTAGCCGCCGACCCAACCCCATATCTCGAGGATTTGGATTATTACCTTCATAGTTACGCGCTCATGCTCCTGGGTCATTTCCGGGAAACCAGATCCCACGAGGCCATTGTCAAGGTCTTCGGCCGCCCCTTTCCGGACGATGGGCTCTTTAAACTATTCGGCGACATCACCACTGAAAATCTGCCCATCATCCTCTTCAACACCTGCGGCGGTTCTTTCGACCTGATCAAATCCCTGGTACTTAATCGCCAGGCCGATGACTATGTGCGCGGCTCGGCGGCGCACGCCCTGGTCTATGGGGTTGCGGCCGGGCAACTGCCCCGGCAAGAGGTACTGGCCTTCTTCGGCACCCTGTTCACCGGAGAGGAGGCAGAACCTTCTTCCGATTTCTGGAGCCTGATAGGGAATTGCAGCCTGGACCTCCAGCCCGGGGAGTTCGCACCCTTGCTCAGAGAGGCGGATGAGCGGGGTTTACTGAACGGCTTCATGTTCAATGACGATGATGTCTCCAAGGCCCTCACTCATTCGGTGGATAAATGCCTGGTAAGAATCCGCCAGGAGATGGAGCGGCATTCCCTGGACGATCTACATCAAGAGATGTCTTCATGGTCCAATTTTCAAGATTATGAACCATTTCCGACTCTTCCTCTGGACCCCATAAAAAACAAAGGGAAGAAAAAGGAAAAGAAGAAAAGGAAGGCAGCCAAATCCTCTCGGCGCAAAAACCGCCGATAATAAACCATATTATTCCTGGAGACATCTCTTTGCAAACCATCGCCCTCATCCCCGCGCGCTACGGCTCCACCCGCTTTCCGGGGAAGCCCATGGCTGACGTTTTGG
>DYJG01000161.1 GCA_020723225.1 Desulfobacca acetoxidans
ATCCTCGATGAATTCTCCGAAGAGATTCAAGACCACAGCATCGTCATCGATAACCGTCTCAATGCCCAACCCGCGGCCACCATCCCCGTCAAGGGCAGCAAGCTCTACCTGAAAAGCGTCTTCCGGAATCTGTTGAGCAACGGTATTAACCATGGCGGCGACGGCTGCACCATCGTCATCGATCTGGAAGACCGGGGCGCCAATTGCTGCTTGAAGGTCTTTAACAGCGGGCAGCCCGTCTTGGAGGAAAACCAGCCGTTGCTGTTCCCCGGCTCCAGGCGCGCGGAGAGGGGAGGCGGAGCCCGAAGGCAGGGCCTGGGGCTGGGCCTGCGCCTCGTCAAAGACATTATCAAGGAACAGGGCGGGGATATCTGGTACGAACCGAAAAATGACGGCTCTAATTACGTGATTACACTGCCCCAATGCTAATCTGAACCGGGGTTCTTGAAGGGGGCCGGGGTCCTGACGGATTCCGGCCCCCGATATTTTTTGGGGAGATCACTGCGTCCGGTTGATCCCGGGGGGGACCCAGGAGCCGTCCAGGATCGGCTTCTTGGGCCAGTACAGCCGCAGGATGACATTAAAGTCGTCTTTGGGCGCGGGGAGCCAATTCGATTCCTGGTCCTTGCCGGGAGATTCATTTTGAATGTAGAGGTCCAGAGAGCCGTCGGGGTTGAATTTTAATTTGTCCCGATCCCCAATCGCATAGCGGTCGATGGGATTAGGGACGAAGGCCTGCTTCGAGTTGTACATGGTCAACGACCAGAAGGCGTTGACCGGCGGCCCGCCTTGGGCAAAATGGAGCACGTAGCGATGGGCGCCGTTGAGCTGCCGGCCGCGGCTATCCTTTGGGGCGCTCGGATAGACCGCGTCTTCCGGCCAGTTGGCCCCAAAGCCGTACAACGCCACATACGCGCGCAACGCGTAGTCGGTCCCAAACCTGCCCAACTCCATGGGCGGGATCATCCAGCCGTTCTTAACATTCAACAAGACCCGCCGGACCGCATTATTCAAGACTTCGAGAACCTCCTTGGTCAAGGCGCTCTCCTCGATGGCGCCTTGAGTGCCCTTGGCGGCCGCGTCGAAGAAGGCCTTGACCCACCAGACGGCCTTTTCCAATCCCTTCATCGCCATGGGATCCACCGCGGCCGGGTCAAAGGGCTTGCCGGGCACGATCCCGAGACCCGCGAGTTTTTTCACCATGGGCGCATCGGCCGGAGCCGGGGGATTGTCTTTCATCAGCAGCGCCAACCGGTTGAAGAAGGTTGCGGCATCCATTTTCGCCACCTGGGTCACCGGCGGCGTCTTGACGTCCACTTTGGGGTCAGCGGGTCCGAAACCCGGAGGCGTGTACGGCTTGCCGAAGAAGGAAAGGGGCGTCAGGGTGTATTGCCGCTGGATGGCGTTCACCGCGGCATAATCGGCCTTGCCGTTGCATTGCGTCCGGCCGATGATCCAGACCATGTTGGTGGGGGACTGGATCTTTTTCATTCCCGGGGGCAGCTCACCCTTCCAGCCCGGCCCGGCGATGGCGAAGTCCCCCGCCTTGGTGCCGGTGGTGCGCTTGCCGGGAGAGGCGATCACGTTGCTCCAGGCATCCATGATTTGCATCAAATAATAGCGGCCTTTGGTGTCCGGCACATGCAAAACGATGGGCCCTGCCGACAGGTCGAGGAAAGCCGTGGAATAGAGCGTATCCGCATTGGGGCTGACGATGATGGTGAAATTCGGGTCCGGAAAACTCCAGATGTTGACGAACTGGTTGACCACTCCGTGGGGACCAGGGGCATTTGGCTGTGTGCCCACTTTCTTCGTGACGTCCATGAGGACCAGGGGATAGCCGAAGAGGTAGGCCTCCACGCCGTTTTTGAAGGCGGCCGCTTCCTCAATAACCCCGATTTTGGCGCGCGCGGCCCCTGTCAAGAAAAAGGTTGCCAAGATGACACCTGTGACAGTGATTAATGCCCTTCTCATAAAATTCCTCCATGAGCTTCAAGGGGAGGCCGGATACGCAAGTCCCCGGCTGTAGGGGCAAACCTGGTGTTCGCCCCGGGAGTTCCGGGCAGACACCAGGTTCGCCCTTACGTTTAACGACTTTCGATCGTGAATTGATATCAAACCACGGAAGTCGCACTATAGCATAAGAAATAAGGCGGGAAAAAAGAAAAAATTGCAGTGAAAACAATGGTTCGCATCAAACGGGGACTCCGGGGAACCGGATCAGAAGAGGGGACGCCGGGGGCAAGAGATACCCCAGTCGCTCAACTTAGTTAGAATTTTCTCCAGCAAATCGTCCAGGCGGGCTTGCAGCTCCGCCGAGAGTTCCAGGCCGGGTTCCAGGGTGTGGGGCTGGATGCCGATGAGACAGACCTCCTGGGGCAGGGTGCCCAGCAGTTGGGCCGCGGCCAGGACGTCCGCCAGACCCAGGTGGTGCAGGGAGGATTTGACCGCGAAGAACGCGGGGATTTCCTCGTTGTTGAGTTCGCCGATGAATCCCGGCTCCTCCCCGAAATTAACCGCGTCCACGAAGAGGACCCGCTCAATACCCTCGATGAAGGGCAGCAGGTCCAAACCGGCGGTGCCGCCGTCCACAATCTCCAGGCCCGGCGGGACCACGTATTTTTCTTGTAGGACCCGTATGACGTGGACGCCCGCGCCTTCGTCCCGGAGGAGGAGGTTACCGAGGCCGATGAGGGTAGCTTGCGGTTTCAAAGGAAATTCTCACAAAGATATAAGATTTTATATCATTTTCTTAATTAAAATTAATTTTTTTCCGATAAATTTTAAAGGCAGAAAAACTGCTGCATAATTTCAAAAAAATGAATAGCTTGCAAATATCACAAAGATACTTAATAAATATAGAAAACAATGGTTGCAAGTTTGGTTTGCAAACGCCGGTGAAGCAATGCGGTTCTCGCGGCAAGCTGCGAATTGATCCGGAGGTGCTCTATGCCCCAGTGCCCTATTTGCAACGCAGCCGTATGGGTGGGCCAGCAATACTGCACGACCTGTACGAACCCCATTCCCCAGAAGGAAGAGGATGGCCATTATTGCTCCCGATGCGGCGCCCGCCTGGCCACCCCGGATGAATTCTGCCGGTGCGGCAAAATACCCTGGGCGGAGATTGCCTGGAGCGTCTCCGCGCCTCCAGACAGGGTAGTGAGGCTTCCTCTCAGGGTCCCGGACATTTGCCTGGGGACCGGTTTGTTAGCCGCCGCCCTGGTCTTGTTCCTCCTTTTCCATAAAGGCCCCATTCCCACTCAGTTGATAATGGCGCCGCCGCCCCAGGCCGCATCGGAGCAAGCTTCCGCTCCCTCCCCCATCTCCCCGGCGGCAACGGCCCTGCCGGCTCCCGAGGTTAAAGTCCAGGAAACCGTGGCCACCTCAGCCCCGGGTCCCCAGGTTAAGGTCCAGGAAACCTTGGCCACCTCTACCCCGGCAGTCTCTTCGCCCCCGGAAGTGAAGACGCCGGCGCCGGCACCGACAGCTTCGGCAGCAACATCCCCGGCGCCCATGTATTTCGTGAACACGTTCGAATTGACCGTCCGGGAAGGCCCTCACACGTCTGCGCCCCGGATTGGCACCCTCGACTTCAAGGACCAGGTGGAACTCCTGGAGACCTCCGGCAGCTGGGGCAGAGTGCGGGACGCGCGGCGCAATGTGGTGGGCTGGTCTTACATGCGTTATTTGCAGCCGTTGGCCGCTGACGGCTCCCAGGCCGTTTCCCAGCATCGGCCTGCGGTTCCCCGGGAGCCGGAACCCGTTTCTTCCGAGGCTCCCAAACATATGTAATACCAAGTTCGCTTTCTCGATCAACAAACCTTAAGATGAGCGGCGTTTATCGGCGTGCATCGGCGGTTAATATTTAACCGCCGATAAACGCAGATGGACGCTGTTTGATTGCGGGCAGTATGAAAAAAAGCCTCCGTCCTTTAGGACGGAGGCTTTGCTGTTTTGGGCCTTACTTAAAGCGGCGGCGGTTACAAGGCCTTAACCTTATTCAGGGACCTCCCCTTGCCGTCCACCAGGTGGATGGCGCAGGCCAGGCAGGGGTCGAAGGAATGGACGGTGCGGATCACCTCCAGGGGCTTGTCGGGGTCCGCCACCGGGTTGCCCACCAGGGAGGCCTCGTACGGCCCCAGCGCGTCGTGCTGGTTCCGGGGTCCGGAGTTCCAGGTGGAAGGCACCACGGCCTGGTAGTTCTTGATCTTGTTGTCTTCAATCACCACCCAATGGGACAAAACACCCCGGGGCGCTTCGTGGAAGCCGAAGCCCCGGGATTCCCCGGCCTTGATGGGGTATTTCGTGCAGATGGCGAGATCGCCCTTGGCGATATTCTCCATCAGGGCATTCCATTGGGTCGTGGCTTCGTCGTAGAGCACCGCGCAGCGGATGGCCCGGGCCGCGTGGCGGCCGATGGTGGAGTGCAGGGCCTCCGGCCCCACCTTGGCGCCCGCGATCTTGCTCACCGTCTCCAGGACCAGGGTGGCGTATTTCTTGGTGGGCTCGTGGCCCGCGGCAAACATGCACAGAACGTTGGCCAGGGGCCCCACCTGGGCCGGCTTGTCATTAAAAGTCGGGGCCTTGACCCAGGAATACTTGCCGGTGTCCTGGAAGCCGGTGTACTTGGGATCGGTGGTTTCGTCCCAGGGATGCTTGGTCCAATCGCCGTTGTACCAGGAGTGCTTGATGGATTCCTTGACACCGTCCCGGAAAAATTCATCGGTATAGGAGGTAATGGGTTTGAAGGTCTTGAGGTCGCCGTTGGCGATATAGCCGCCGGGGAGGCTGAAGGCCGTGCCCTTGGTGTCCATGGGCATATCGGGCACCGACAGGTAGTTGGTGACCCCTGCCCCGTACTTGGTCCAGTCGGCGTACATGGCCCCCACCGCGCAGACGTCCACCAGATAGACGTTCTTGACGAAGTCGCCCACCTCGTCGATGAGGGTCTTGATGAAGTAAAGCCGCTCCATGTTGAGGGCCGAGGGGGAATCAAGGTTGATGGCGGTGGAGACCCCTCCCGGCACCAGGTTGGCCACGTGCGGGGTCTTGCTCCCCAGGATGGAGACGATCATGTTGGCCTTGCGCTGGTATTCCAGGGCCTGGAGGTAATGGGCCACGGCCAGCAGGTTGACCTCCGGGGGCAGCTTCATGGCGGGATGCCCCCAATAGCCGTTGGCGAAGATGCCCAACTGCCCCGAAGCTACCAAGCCCTTGAGCTTGTCCTTGACCGCCGCCATTTCCTGGTAGCTGTTCCGGGGCCAGGAAGAGAGGCTGTCGGCCAACTGCGCCGTTTTCTTGGGGTCGGCCTTCAGCGCCGAGGTAATGTCCACCCAGTCCAGGGCGGAAAGGATATAAAAATGGACAATATGGTCATGAGTGGCATGGGCCGCCATCATCAGGTTGCGGATAAACTGGCCGTTTAAGGGCACTTCCATTTTCAGGGCGTTTTCGATTGACCTCGCCGAGGCCAGGGCGTGAACCGTAGTTCAGACCCCGCAGATGCGCTGGGTGAAAGTGGGAGCGTCCCGGGGATCCCGGCCCTTGACGATGAGTTCGATGCCGCGCCACATCTGGCCCGACGACCAGGCGTTGGTGACCTTGCCGCCGTCGATTTCGCAGTCTATGCGCAAATGTCCTTCGATCCGGGTGATGGGGTCGATGGTAATTCTTTTGGCCATGTTCACCTCTCCTTGACGATGGTATTAGGCATGCTGAGTGGGCAGCACCGGGAATTTCTTGACGAAATAGAGATAGGCCATGAGCTCGATGGCCACGATTCCCAAAGTGATTAAAATCTCGGCGGTGGCGGGAAAATAGGTCCAGCCGCCCCCGGGGTTGTAGCCGACGAGAAAGGCGTTGAAACGGTATAGGGAACCGGCCAGGAGCACGGAGACGGAAACCATGAAGAGACAGGGGAGGCTCCGGCGCAGCCCCGAGCTCGCCAACAGCAGCAGCGGCGCCAGGTACAGGAGGTTTTCCAGGGTGAACATAAAACTCTGGAACCCGCTGGAGAAGACGGGTGCGCCCTTAAAGAGGAGATCGGCAAAACGAACGGCCAGGTAGACGACGAGGAGCCAGGCCAGGCTGACGGAGAGTTTTGCCAGCATGGGGGTCTCGAAGGGCCTTTTAAAGGCCAAAGACGAGACGATGGATTCCAGGGCCGTCACCGCCAAACCCATGGCAATGGCCGACAACAGGAAGA
>DYJG01000162.1 GCA_020723225.1 Desulfobacca acetoxidans
TTTTTCTTTGCCATTTTTCTTGGTAAAAAGTTCAAAGTTCAAGGTTCAAAGTTAAGCTTGTCCCCCCTCACCCCGGCCCTCTCCCCCCGCCAATCTGCGGCAGGGGGAAGGGGACCCCGGGGGCGGGGGAGAGGGGGGTAAGTCCCAGGCATCCCTTGCTTTTTACTGGCCACTGACCACTGGCCACTGACCACTTTTTGCAGCAGAGACGCAGAGGGGCGCAGAGTTTAATATAACCGCGATCATAGCAGATGGGGGCGGATCGGGGCAAGAAGATTGCGGTGGCGCTTGCAACCGGAGGCGGCAAATGTTTTTTGCCTCTCCCCGATATTTTTTCAAAAAAAATTTCCCAACCCCTTGCTTTCCCTTCCGAGATGCTATATTGTATGCTTGCCAGGAGAAGCAGTCCGAGAACCGTAAAGGTGAGGGTTGGCGGCCTGTGGGCCTCCCCCTTCAGGGTAGGGTCGCCCTCAGGACTGAACCTCCCGGGCAACCTGCTTCGGCCCCGAGCAACAGCCGGCCCGACCCAAATTTAACCCCGGGGCTGGCTGGGCGCTGATTGCCGGCAGCGGCAATGGATGCCGGCTCCGCTTGCTGGAGCAGCGGCGGCAGCCATGAAACCTAATGGACAGGGGTCCGCGTTCTCTAAAGAGGGAACGGGGTTTCGTGGATCGGGGAGGGCCGGGAATTCGGAATGGCTTTCCACTGATGATGGGAAGCATCTAGCCGGGTTCCCGGCTTTCCTTTGCCGTTTTTGCCCCCCTTTTTTTTACCCTCCCAGCAATAAATCCAGCTTCTTTTTTAAAATTTTGTCTTCACAAAATATTTATCAGAATGGCTTTTTTTGCCGATGATAGATGCGTCCGGGAACTCCTGGGCCGGCTTTTTCCGGAACCCTGGCCGGATGCATGGCCGTATCGACCCGGATTGCCATTAGGTAAGCCTGGAGCTTGAATTTTTCAGCCCCAGCGCTCAATAAATTAATTCTTTCCTTAAGTAACGCCAGGAGGTTATTTTCATGCGTCTCAATCTCCAGAACAGGTTTCTGCTGCCCACCCTCGGCCTGGTTATTCTGGGAACGGTAATTTTAACTTACGTCTCCTACGACAGATCAAAGCAAGCCATTGAACAGGCCGCAAAGGAGCAGATGGCGCTGGTTTTGGATGCCACCAAGAACAATATCGATGCGATCCTTAATATATTTAAGGCGCTGATTTCAGGCTGGACCGATGAAACGCTGTTCCAGGCGGCCGCCCAAGCTCCGCCCGACTCGCAATCTGCGGCCTCCGCCATTCTGCAAATGACGGAGCTCGTCAAGAAATATCCTTATTTCGAAAGATTAAATATTACTAATAAGGATGGAATAGTGGTCGCCTCCACGGCGCCGAACCTTATCAAGACGAATCTTAACGATCGCGCTTATTTTAAAGAAGGCATGCAGGGCAAATTGAATATCTCGGATGTAATCGTCAGCAAAGCCACTAACCAACCGGTAACCATGGTATCCGCTCCTCTCAAGGAAGACGGCAAAGTTGTGGGCGTTCTGTCCGGCGCCATCAATCTGGGGAATTTTGAAAAGGCCTATCTGGATCCCGTCAAAATGGGAAAAAGCGGGTATCTGTTTATGGTTGACGCCAAAGAGGGACTGGCGTTGACACATCCGGACAAGTCATTAATCTTTAAGCTGAAACTGAACGAGCACGACTTCGGGCGGCGGATTTTGTCGGAGAAGGCGGGCAACATCAGCTACACCTTTAACGGCGTAAATAGAATTGCCGCGTTTGCCTCCTTCAAAGAAATCAAATGCATCCTCATCGTCAATGCCGCCACTGATGAACTGCTGGCTGCGGCCCAGCGGATCAAATGGATCAACCTGGCTTTATCCGCGTCCATGGTGTTGATTGTCGGGCTGGTGATCTTTCTCCTGGCCCGGTCCACCACCAAACCCATCGGCCGCGCGGTCAGCAGTCTCCTGGAATGCGCGGATCAGGTGGGTTCGGCCTCCACCCAGGTGGCTGCAGCCAGCCAGCAGTTGGCCGTGGGCTCTTCCCAGCAGGCCGCGTCTCTGGAAGAAACCTCCGCGTCTCTGGAGGAACTGGCCTCCATGGCCCAGGGCAATTCCGACAACGCCAATCAGGCCAATATCCTGATGACCGACACCGGCCGGATTGTGGACCGGGCCAATACCTCCATGGCCGCGCTGACGGATTCCATGAGAGAAATTTCCCAGGCCAGCGGCGAAACCGCCAAGATTGTCAAGACCATCGACGAGATAGCTTTCCAGACCAATCTATTGGCGCTAAACGCCGCGGTGGAAGCGGCCCGGGCCGGAGAGGCGGGAGCCGGGTTCGCGGTGGTGGCCGATGAAGTCCGGAACCTGGCCATGCGGGCTGCGGAGGCCGCCAAAAATACCGCGGAGCTGATTGAAGGCACAGTGGCCAAGGTCAAGGGCGGGTCGGAGTTGGTGGACGAGACCTCCCAGGCCTTTGCCCAGGCCGCGGCCAGCGCCGGCAAGGCCAAAGAACTGGTGGCCGAAATCGCCGCGGCTTCCCATGAACAGGCCATGGGCGTGGGGCAGATCAACAAGGCCATTATCGAGATGGACCGGGTGGTGCAGCGGAACGCTGCCAATTCCGAACAGAGCGCCGGCGCTTCCCAGGAGCTCAATTCCCAGGCCGAAATGATGAAAGGTCTGGTGGGCGACCTGGTCTCGGTGGTGGGGAACGTCAACCAGGAAAACGGATTTCGCCGCAAAAAACCGGGGCAGGAGCAGTCGCTCCCTTTGCTCACGGAACAGTAATATCCATAACTTGAGCTGACCGCCACCGCCGGCAAAGAGTGGGCGGATTAAACCGAGGAGATAAAAACTCCCCGGCCCCTTGTTTTTCTACAAAGAATGTTTACTCATATGTGTGCCAGGACGTTCAGTCTGAATACCAGTCAGGTTAGGGTAGACGGACCCTCGGGCCGTGCCGCAAGAATATAAAGGTCGCCCGCCGGATTGAACCTCTTGGCATCTGCCTCGGTCCTGAGCGACCGCCGTCTCGAGCATGTTTTTTTTATGGAGACGGCCTGGCGCCGATTGCCGGAAGCGGCAATGGATGCCCGCTTGGCTGCCGAAGCAGCGGCGGTGGCCACGGAACCAAAGATAAGGGACGGGGGTCCGGCGTTCCCTCCCGATTCAGGCGGGAACGGGGTTCCGTGGAACAGGAAAACCCGGGAAGTCCGGATGGCTCACCTGAATCGCGGGAGTATCTGTCCGGTTTCCCGGGTTCCCTTTTTTTATTCTTGCCCTGCCATGACCTGCTCCTGCCAACCCCCTGGCGCGATTTTATCCGCATTTACCTAAACAATATCAGCCTCATATCTTGCGCCTTACTTTGCGCCTTGGCGTCTTTGCGTGAGGTTTATTATTTTTTAGAATTATGGTGTAAAATGCCGGAGAAACAATTCACCAGTCTTACCTTCTGATTCACGGAGCCGCATGATGACACCGGAGACTTCGGCCCCGGCCCCGCCCCCGCCGGGATGGCGCCTGAACCTCGGGGTGGCCTTATTTTTGCTCAGTCTGTTTTGCCCCTTGGGGGTTCCCCTGGTGGCGCTTACCAACCTATCCTTGGCCTGGAAAGCGACGATCTCGGGAATCCTGATGCTGGGCGGCCCCGAGGTCCTCGCACTCCTGGCCGTGGTTTTTTTGGGCAAATCCGGATTCTTGTATCTCAAGGCCAAAGCCTACGGCCTTTTCAAACAATACGCCCTCCCCCAGGAAGTGAGCCGGACGCGCTACCGTCTCGGCCTGGCCATGTTTATCGTTCCCCTCTTTTGCGGCTGGCTGGGGGCCTATGTGGCCCACCTGATACCGGGCTATGCCGGGCATCGCTTGATCATCAATATTTCCGGGGACGTCATCTGGCTGGGTAGTTTTTTCGTCTTGGGCGGTGATTTTTGGGACAAAATCAGGGCCTTGTTTATTTACCGGGCCAAGGCCTTAATTCCACAGGGATGAAAGTTCAAAGATTAGACCGATGCAACGAGTTCCACAACCGCTGAACCTGTGAGCCTGGAAAGCATCTTTAAGATAAATCTTGCGTCTTTGCGCCTTTGCGTCTTTGCGTGAGAAATTTCTTTTTCCATCATACCCGGGAGGTTGAAAATGGATCGCCGGAAATTTCTGCACCGCCTGGGATGGAGCCTGGCCGCTGCTTGGACGGCCAGCCGCTGGGGATGGCCCGCTCCGGCTCAAGCCGCCACAGAAACGCTTCGCCTTGCCCTCCTGGCCGACTCCCACCTGCCGGACGGCAATGACCGCGGTCCCGAGGCCCGGGCCCTGGCCCGGGCGGTGGCGGAGATGCGCAAGCTTACCCCCCCGCCGGATCTGGTCCTCTTCGCCGGAGACCTGGCCCACGCCGGCAATACAAATGCCCTGGCCCTGGGGAAGGAAATCCTCTCCGACCTCCCCGCTCCCCTGGCCGCAGTCAGGGGTGAAGGAGATGTATCAGGCTCCGGCCCCACCTGGAGACGCCTCTTCGGCGCACCCCGATTTTCCCGTGTTTTTTCTGCGCACCCCCAAAGACCGGGGTCCCCGAATCCGATGGACCCCCTAAATTTAAATGCAAATCCTTTACGAAAAACGAAAAACGAAAAACGAAAAACGATTCTCCAAATCCTGGGGCTTGACACCTCCCCGGCCCCCTCGCCCCAAGGCCCGATCTTCCAGGTGGGCCGAGAGCAGAGGCAATGGTTGTCCCGGGAACTGGCCCGCCTGGACCCCGGGATGCCCCTGGTGATCCTGTCCCACGCGCCACTGGTGGAAATTTTCCGGCCCTGGCGGCAATGGACCCAGGACGGGCCGGAAGTGATGCGCCTGTTATCTGGCTTTTCCCGGGTCTATTTTTTTCATGGGCATGTGCATCAGGAAGCTGTCAGCTCTCAGCTTTCAGCTTTCAGCTATGGGAAAATAGATTGGAATAAAACTTTTCTCACCGAAAACCGAAAACCGAAAACCGAAAACCTTCCCTTACCCGCGACCGCCTGGCCCCTGCCCTCCCCTCTCCAAGGCACGCCGGCCGCGGCCCGCCCGGGCCTGGGACCCCGGGGCTGCGGCTGGGGCCTGGCAACCCTGGAGGATGCATCCCTCACCTATCAGCCCAAGGTATGGCCGGCATGAAGAACCTCAGGCAAAGGCGCAAAGGCGCAAGATAGAAATTAAAAATGGAGTGCGGATAAGATAGGGGGATTAATGCATGTCGGCGTACATCTGCGTTTATCGGCGGTTAATAATTAGCCGCCGATACACGCAGATATACGCCGATTCATGCTTTGCTGCATGTCCAGGCGATGGGATCATTAATCTTGCAGCTCACCTTTGAAGATGCGGTTGAGAACCCCGGTGCAATAGGTCTCCCAATCCACCCACTGCACTTCTTCCACCAGCCCCAGCTCAAAGAGCTCCCGGGACTCGCTGCTGGGCAGGGGGTCCACCCCGCCGGCCGTCATTTGATACATCCGCTCCACCTCGCGCCTGGCGGCGCGATAGATGGACTTCTCGGTGAGCCTGAAGGCAACCAGGTCTCCCATTTTTCCGCTCCCATAAGCCTAATCGCCTGATTCTTGGATCGTGCAACCCTGGCCGCATCCAACCGGTTTTTGGGCTTTTTCATAATCCTTACTGCAATCCTTTCCGTTCGGTGTATCTCGGACATCGGGTTTCTTTGTTTCATTATTTATAATTTTAAATCGTCCGCCTTGTTCTGTCAAGCGTAACCGATTTATATTATTAAGATATTATGTGAAGGAAACCACAAGCCCCTATCCCTAACTTAAGAAAAACATCACAAGATATTTGCGCACAAGCCACCTATGCCTGAATGATGCAAAATGAAATACCGGCTTATTCCAATGCACAATCAAGAGGGCAGTGAACCGTAGGGGCGAACCTTGTGTTCGCCCTGAATGCTTCGGGGCGAACACAAGGTTCGCCCCTACTAAAAAACACTGTTTGATGTCTGATTTGTATCAGATATTACAGAGAAAAAATCCACCAGGAAGGAATGGCGGAAATAACCATCGTGCCCTTGCGCCAGGCCCGCTGATTTCTCAAATCACCATATGCTTTATCCAAAAACTAGCCCCTGGCCCCTGGCCCCTGCCCCCTGGCCCCTGGCCCCTGATCACTGCTCACCGCTCACCGCCTCCCCCCACTCC
>DYJG01000163.1 GCA_020723225.1 Desulfobacca acetoxidans
ATTTTCAGGCGCTTACAAAATCCCCCCGGCCCCCTTTAGAAAAGGGGGAGGATTTTCCCATCTATCTCTTTGTATGGCTGATTCAGGGTTACGCCTGAAGCAGGTTTTGAAATGACTTCTAGAGCAATTCCCTTGGTCTTGGGGCTAAGGGCTTTCGGTCTCCGGTCTCCTGTTAATACTTATTGACAAATAAATCTGTTGGCGGCAGGTTGGGATTATCAGGAGGAAAGCAGGTTCCCGATGCTCGCTCTCCACTGCGGCGCTGACCGGCAAGTATCCTTAAAAGACCTCCCTCAGCCCCGGCCCGGCCCCGGGGAAGCGCTGATCCGCGTGACCCTGGCGGGCATCTGCGGCACCGATCTCCAGATTCTCCGGGGTTATCATGACTTTAAAGGCGTTATGGGCCACGAGTTCGTTGGCGTGGTGGCCGGGCCTCCTAGTTCCTCCTGGCTGGGGAAGCGGGTGGTGGGGGAGATCAACGTCAGTTGCGGCGACTGCGATCTTTGCCGCTCGGGTCTGCCCCGCCACTGCCGCACCCGGCGGGTCATCGGCATCAGGGACCGGGACGGCGCTTTCGCCCCCTATCTGACTCTGCCGGAGGCCAACCTGTTGGCAGTGCCCCCCCAGGTGGAGGACGAGGCCGCGGTCTTCACCGAACCCCTGGCCGCGGCCCTGGCCGCAGTGGACGCCGTGCCCCTGTCCCGCAACTCCCCGGTGTTGGTGATTGGAGACGGCCGCCTGGGCCTGCTGATTTCCTGGGCATTGGCTTTAAGCGACACCCGGGTCCATCTGGTGGGCCATCACGCCGAGCATCTGTCCCTGGCCCAACCTTATGGGGTGGCCACCTTCCTGGAACAGGACCTGCCTCCCGGGGACTATGCGGCGGTGGTGGAGGCCAGCGCCGCGGCCCCGGGACTGGACCTGGCCCTGGCCCGGGTGCGGCCCAAGGGGACCGTAATCATGAAAAGCACCTACGTCCAGCCCTATCCCTTGGACTCCGCCAACCTGGTGGTGCCCGAGGTGCGTCTTATCGGCAGCCGCTGCGGCCCCATGGGACCCGCCCTGCGACTCCTGGCCCGGGGGTTGATCAATCACCGGGCTTTGATCGACCGGACTTTCTCCCTTTCCCAGGGGGTGGAGGCCTTGGAATGGGCCCAACGGCCGGGGGTGTTGAAGGTATTGCTGGATTGCAGGGATTAGGGGTTAGGGTTAGGAGGAAAAAAAGAACTTATATGGAAACAGTCAAGAAAATTAGATCGTTTCGGGATCTGATTGTTTGGAGTAAGTCCATGGAATTACTGAAAGAAGTGTATCAGGTGACAAAAGTATTTCCCAAAGAGGAACTCTTTGGACTGACAAGCCAAATCCGCCGGGCCGCGGTATCGATTCCCTCGAATATTGCCGAAGGACACTCCCGGCTATCCCGCAAAGAATTTCAATATTATTTAGGGAATGCTCGAGGATCGTTGGCAGAATTACAAACCCAAATCATTATAGGCAAAGAACTCGGATTTATAGGCGACCGAGAAATGGATGATATTATAAATAGAGCCACAGAGGTAGGCCGACTCCTAAACGGCCTGCTATCTTCCCTTAAAAGTGCTAATAAAAAATAACTCCGGTAGGTTGATATAAGTTCCTGAAAACTAACCCCTAACCCCTAACCCCTGTTTTTATGGATACATTTCTCGATTACGAAGTCCCTCCCTGCCCCAACGTCCCCGCCGGCCTGCCCCGGCAGCGGCTGGTGGTGCTCTCCCCCATATGGCTGGGTGAGACCCTGCTCCTGGAATACCCCGACGGCTCGATTCACACTCTCCGGGGGCGTTGCGGCCCTGAACCGGGGGAACCGTGCCCGCTCCGTATTTTCTGGACCAGACACCACCCCCAAGGGCCTCCGGTCGCTCTGGCCATCGGCGGCGGCCACGGTTTACGTCTCCGGAATCTTTCGGACCCGGACGCCCCGGCCCAGGGTTGGCCCTTCCTGGCCCTGGCCGAAAGCCTGATCCCCTGGGAGGTCCTGGAGGTCATCGGCCCCGCGCCGCCTGTAAAAGATCGGGAAATCCTGCTTTTGGCCTAGTTCCTGTCCGAAAAGAAGCCTCACGCAAAGACGCAAGATCATACCAAAAACAGTGAATCGGTGGGGCGGCCGTCCCTGGCCGCCCCAGAGGTTGGCGGGCGGGGGCGCCCGCCCCACCAGACTTGGCATTCTTTACGGGTGGGCCATATTGCCCTTGATGAACTGTCCAGAAAAATTCTTTTGGCGTCCGCCCTTTGTCTATTTTATACAGCCCTCCCTCTATCAACTTTTGAGTTGAGCCCACGGCTAATGAGCGCGTCCACTGGCTGAAACGAAAAATTTCAGATAAAATTAATATTATGCGATTTCTGCCTCGGTGCTGAAATAGATTAGCATTTCCAGTAAGAATGACATCTAATCACTAGTGATCTATGCGGAAAACAGCCTGCAAGGCTTGTCTCCCCTGCCGAGGCGGCTGGAGGTAAAGATATGCTTCATAATTTACGAACGATATGCCTGGTTTTCGGGGCCGCGGCCCTGATTCTCGGGTTTTGCCAGCTTCATCCTGTCAAAGCTTACGGTGTCACTGCCGTGGGCCTGCAGGAAGATTTCATCCGGGTGGCGGACCAGGTGATGCCGTCGGTGGTCAGCCTCAAGGCCGTGAAGGTGGTGACCCAACAATTCGGGTCACAGGAAGATTTCTTCCGGGGCACCCCCTATGAGGGCGCGTTCCGGGATTTTAACCGGCCGGTGGTGCGGCAGCGCCAGATGGGACAGGGCTCCGGCATCATCATCAACACCAAGGGTTACATCCTCACCAACCGCCACGTGGTGGCCGGCTCCCAGGAGCTGAAAGTGCGCCTCCATGACGGCCGGGAACTCAACGGCAAGGTGATGGGCCACCACACCAAGTTCGACGTGGCCCTGGTGCAGGTGCAGGCCGGGGGGTTGCGGGTTGCGAGGCTGGGGGATTCCGACCGTCTCCGGGTGGGCCAGTGGGCCATTGCCATCGGCAGCCCCTTCGGCCTGGAAAAGACCATGACCGTGGGCATCATCAGCGCCACCGGCCGCAGCGGCCTGGGCCAGGGGACCTACGGGGATTTCATCCAGACGGACGCGTCCATCAACCCCGGTAACAGCGGCGGCCCCTTGCTGGACATCAGCGGCAACGTCATCGGCATCAACACCATGGTCGCGTCCCAGGGCCAGGGCATCGGCTTTGCCATCCCCATCAACACCGCCAAGAGGCTCATCGAGCCCTGGCTGAAGTAAGGCAGCTAAAAAGATTCACCACAGAGACACAGAGGACACAGAGGTTCACAGAGAAAAAAATTATGGTTTGGCGCTCTGCGCCAAACCATAAATATTTAACTCTGTGTATCTCCGTGCTCTCTGTGCCTCTGTGGTGAATCCTTTAAAAGGCTAAAATTGACGACTGCCAAAGATCAGACCGACAAACTGCGGGCCAATTTCGACTGGGTCAAGGAGATCATCCAGGCCGAGGAGATGTGGGAGCGGGTCCCGGCCGAGGCCCGGGATTTTTCCCCGGAAAACCTGGAGAACCTGGTGAAATTCGCCTATTTCGGGGGTTTCATCGACATGGCCGGGGCAAGGAACCTGTTATTCATGGAGAAAAAGGAAATTCGGGTCCGGCTCACCCAATGGTACGAAGAGGTCAGGGAAAAGGGCTGCTGGCTCTGCTGATAATTGTCATTCTGAGGGAGCGGAGCGACCGAAGAATCTCGTATTTGGCGGCAAGGCTTTTCCCAGCGGTGGCGACGATTACAAGCAGATTGGAAATCCTCGTCGCACCAAATACGAGATTCTTCACTCCGCTTCGCTCCGTTCAGAATGACAAATAGTGACGCCTTGGCGCCTTTGCGTGAGGTTATCTTTTCAAATCGATAAAGACCTATCTTTTCTCCACCCGCTGCATCACCGCCTTCAACAGCACCGGCCAGGCAATGGTGGCGTCGCACAGGACCTCCGCGAAGCGGCCTCCGTCTTCGGGGGCCATAAATTTCCCCCAGGAAACCCCTTCCTTGTAGGTGCAGCCGCTCAAGCCCCCCCAATGGGCCGGCTCCGGGCAGAGGCGCACGCCGTACTGAAACCGGGCCTCCGGCAGGTCCAGGTCCAGCCGGGTGTGCAGCAGTTCCAGATACGGCCCCACCTGCTGCGCCCAATTCCGGGGCACGCCGCCCCCCACCGTGAAGATGCCCAGCTTCCTGGCGGCCACCACCTTTTCCGCATAGGTCCCCAAATCCAAAAAGGGGTTAAAGGAGAGAGACAATTGAGTCAGGGCTTGGGGGAATTCCGCCCCGGCGTTTAAAGCCCCCCTAACCATGTGGATGGCCAGATCCAGCCCTAACTCCGAGTCGGTGAACGCGGGGATGAAGACCGGCACGCCTTTTAAATAAGCATTTCTCAGAATTCCCGGCTGGCCGCTCTGCTCCGCCAGATGCCGCCCCAGTTCCCGGCACAGGCTGGAAGAGCACCAAACCTGCTCCCGGTCCAGGGTCTCCAGGACCTCCCGGAAGACCTCCTCGGCATAGTCCAGGTTGGCCTCCATCTCCAGGGTGTCGTAGATGCGGTTGTAGCCCTGCTGGTACAGTTCCCGGTCCCCCCGGTCCATCGGGCACTTGTAGTGCGCCCGGCCCAGGGTCTCGACGAACCCGTGGGCCACCAGCGCGCCGGTGGTGATGACCGCGTGCAGCCAGCCCCGGTCGATCATCTCGCAGATCATCAGCCCCATCTTGGCCACGCTCATGGCCCCGGAAAAAGTGCCGACGATGGTTACCTCTTGATCCTGCACCATTTCCGTCAGCACGTCCGCGGCCTCGCCCAGGGTCCGGCCCCCGAACGCGGTCTTCCCCATGGCCCGGAGCAACTCATCAAAATCCTGAACCTTATTCAAATCCAAAGGCGCCAGGGGCTCCAGCCCGTCCTTGGCGCCGTCGTGGAAATCCTCGAACTTCCTTCTCATTTTAGAGACCCGCTTATCCCGTTTTTCGTTTTATGTTTTACGTTTTGCGTAATTTTTACAGCCTCTTATGCTATTGGGGATTCCTTAAGAATTTCAAACATGAATTCTTCTTTAAAATATTTTCCGCTTTACGAATCTAACGAAAAACGAAAAACGCAAAACGATCCCTTAGCGCCGCGATTGATAAATATACCCCACCGCCTTATACAAAATCCGCGCCGCAGTAAACTCGCTCACCCGGTTTCCCGGAATGGGCGCCAGTTCCACTAAATCCAACCCGATCACCGGACCCCTCTGGGCCAGGGTGGAGATGATGGTGAGCACTTGCTGATAAGTAAGGCCCCCCGGCTCCGGCGTCCCCACGGCCGGCATCACCCCCGGGTCCAGGGCGTCCAGGTCGATGCTGAGGTACACCGGGCCGGGAATCTGGCGCAGATGTTCCATGGCCTGGCCCCAGCCTTCGAAAGTATGCAGGTCCGCGGCCTTGAACAGCTTCATCCTGGGGGCCACCCACAGCAGGTCGGCCTCCTCCTTGGAGTAGCTGCGGGTGCCCATCAGAACCAGGGGCCTCCCCGATTCATAGACCCGGCGCAGAGTGCAGGCGTGGGACAGCTTCGTCCCGTCGTAGCTGTCGCGCAGGTCCGCGTGCGCGTCCAGGGCCACTACCGTGACATCCGGGTACTTGGTCTGCACCGCCTGCACCAGGGCCACGGTGACGGTATGTTCGCCCCCCAGGGCGCAGACCAGCTTCCCCTGGGAGACCCAGGGCTGCACCTGGCGGCGGATCTTGTCCAGCATGGCCTGGGGCCCGGAGGCCTCCGGGGAGATGGGCAACGCGGTGGTCAGCTTGACCTTCTGGCTAGGGTCCCAGTTGTTCTCCTCGTCCCACAGCTCCACCTGCCTGGATGCGGCCAGAATGGCCTCCGGGCCTTCCCGGGTCCCCGCGCCGTAGGTCGTGGTAGCCTCATAGGGAATCGGCAGAATTATCGCTTCCGCGTCTTGCACCGGCAGATATTTCAGGTCCAGGAAATTCAGCGGCATTTCACTTCTCCTCCGGCTCCGGCCCGGTCTCTTTTACTTCCACCTGCATCTCTTTCAAACGGCGGTACAAGGTGGCCAGGCCGATGCCCAGAAGCCGGGCCGCCAGTTCTTTATCGCCCCCGGTTTTTTTCAGGGTCTGCAGAATG
>DYJG01000164.1 GCA_020723225.1 Desulfobacca acetoxidans
CTCCAGGGCCTCCTTGGTGCGCACCACCGGCAGGGGGCAGGCCAGGCCGGTGAGGTCCAAAATTTTTGCCATATGGTATGGTTCCTTTAAGTGGTGGCCAGTGGCCAGAATGGTTAGTGATAAGTGATAAGTAAAAAACCCGATGACTTATGACTTATTACTTATTACTTATCACTTATCACTGTCTTCACCCTCCCAGGGCCACGGCCAGGGCGGTGGTGAGTTTAATCACGTCCTGGTTGGATTTTCTTAAGTACCGGGACAGCGCCTGGGCCAATCGCAGGAGGATTTTCAGGCCCATCTCGGGGTTATTCCGGACCAGGGCCAGGAATTCCTTTTGGTGGAGTTCCAGCAGCGTGCAGGGGGTGCTGGCGGTGACGGTGGCGGAGCGGGCCTCGTTTTCCAGCAGGGCCATTTCCCCGAAGCAGACTCCGTCCTCGGCCCGGAGGCGAACCATCACCTTTTCCTTGGGGGTGTCCTCTTCGAGAATGAGGGTCAGGACCTTGGTGATCTCCACTTCCCCCTGGCACATGATAAAGAGGCTGTCCCCGGTCTCCCCTTCCCGTAAGATCGCCTCTCCCGCGGCAAAATTCCGGGGGTTGGTGCATCGCACCACCTGCTGGATTTCAGCATCCTCCAGATCTTGGAAGAGGGAAATTTTTTTCAGGTTTTCGCAATGGACGTTCATAGGGCCGGCCGCTTGGCGGCGATCACCACCACGAATTGATGGGGTCCCAGAATCTGGGAGTCCGCAGGGTTGATCTGGCAATCCACCTTGGTGCGGCCAAAGAGGTGGGTCATGCCGCTTTCCGTGAACTTGCGGCGGATAAATTCGTCGATGCCGGAGGGTTCACCGGACAGCAGGTCATCCAGGGCCAGGGCCCGGCCCTCGGTATAGATGGCCACCGGCAGGGCCTGATGGCGCTCCTTCAAATACGCGGCCAGCTCTCCCAGGGGCCGCCCATGGAACCGGGCGGGCACCGCCACCGGCCAGAGATTATGTCCTTCCGCGGTGAGCAACGCGGCCAGGATATGATAAAGACCCGGGGAGGCCAGGGCCCCGGCCAGCAATAAGCTGTCGTACTGCCCCCGGACCAGGACCTCATCCACGCCGGCCCGCTCCAGGTGGGCGCGGTTTTCCGGGCGCAGCAGCTCGGCCAGGATGCGGATTTGGGCATTCATGGATTTCAAGGTGAGGACGGTGAGCAGGGTGCGCTGGTCCACCTGCTCGGCGGTCTCTCCTTCCTGGCGATCCGCCAGGATCAGGGCCTTGTGGGCCTGGCGCACGTTGGCCTTTTCCAGGATCTCCTCCCGGGAGGGATCCCCCCACAGGTATTGCACATCAAAGGTGGGGAATCTCTCTTTCAAGCCCTCCAATTGCTCGGGAGGGAGCTTATTGACCAGCACCACCGGCTTTGGTTCAGGCAGGCGCCGGAGCAGTTGCTCCAGAAGGATCTCTCCATCATAGTGCCAGCCCAGGATTAAAATTTGATTGGTTGTCTTGATTGCTTCCAAACCTCTCCCCCGGCGGAACTTGCGTTCCACGAATACTGAGGCCACGGTGGCGGTGAGCAGCGACAGGCTCAGCACCCCGCCCAACATCAGGCCCACACCCACCAGCCGCCCCGCCATGGTGGTGGGGACCACATCTCCATACCCCACGGTGGTGAGGGTGACCATGGACCACCAGATGCCGGTGCCGAAGCGCACCGGCCAGGAGCCTTGTTGGGGTTCGAATAGAGAAAAGCCCAATCCCCCCAGAATGACCAGTAAAAGCACGGCCAGCAGCAGGGGGAAAACCCGCTCCCGGTGCAGGACCTCCACAAAACGGGCAATAAACTCCTTGATCACCACGCGGGCCCCGGACTTCAAGTAAAACTGCGGTTACAGCACCGGGCGCAACCGGGAAAGAGGCCCCGGTTGACCAGTTGCCGGAACTTTTGCATCTGGGGACCGTTCCAAATTTCCCGGAAAGGCTGCCGGGCGATGTTGCCGGCCACCAGGTGCAGACAAGGAGACACGGTGCCGTCGGGCAGAATCCGGCAACCCTTCCACAAGGCCTGGCAGACCTGGGGAAAGGGATGGTTTAGGTCCAGATAGTAAGGATCGAGCAACTCCGCCGGCAAATTGGGGAAGAACTGCAGTCGCACCCGGCCATCGGCCCGGCGCCGCACCTCTCTCAGACCGGCCTGTAAATGGCGCAGATCGGCGGCGGTGACTTCGCTTTCGTAATACTCCCCCTCGGGGATGGAAGGGAGAACCAGGTTCAGCCCGTGACTCCGGGCAAATTCCGGTGAGAGCCAGCGATTATGGCGCTCGATATTGTCGGCGGAATTGAACATAGTGTGCTGCAACTGCAGGATATCGGCCCCCAATTCCCGGGCCAGGGGCGCCATCTCGTCCAGGAAGGGCATATTGGCCTTGGAAATGACGCAGTTAATGAGCAGCAGCGGCGAAGCCCGGCGGCCCCGGGCCGACACCAGGGCGGCGATCCCCTCGCGGCTGCGGCTGAACGCGTCCTTCTGCCCCCGGATGCGCTCATGGATTGCCTGCGGCCCGTCCAGGGAGACCGTCACCATCTCCACCCCCGCGTCCACCAGCAGGTCCGCGGCCTTCTCCAGCAAAGTGCCGTTGGTTTGAAGATGGATCACCAACTTCCGCTTCTTGGCCTCCCGGATCAAGTCCGGGAAGTGCGGGTAAATCAAGGGCTCCCCGCCGGTGATATAGAGCCGGGGACGCCAGGCGGCCACCTGGTCCAGCAGGTTCACCCAGGCGGCCAAGGGCAGTTCCCGGGCCGGGTCATACCAACTCAGAGCGTTGGAGGTCCCCGGCTGATGGCGGTGCTGCTCGCACATGATACACTTCAGATTGCAGCGCCGGGTCAAGTCCAGATTGAGACTCACCGGAAGGCCGCTGCGCCCGTGCCGGTAGCGGCGGTCCAGGGCGATGCCCCATTTTTGCCGATATTCTTCCCGCAAGAGGGTGCAGATCATGCCGGGGTTGCGCCGTATCATCTGCCAGGTACAGCCCACCATGGACCGCCCCGAGTGAACCGGCTGCGTCTTTTCCCGTGATTCTCTCAACATCTGCAAACGCTCAGGAAAATACCCGGCTGCAGCAGCGGGCGCACCCCGGGAAAAGCCGCCTGGCGATAACTCTCCGAAAATGCCGCATGCGGGGGCCGTTCCAAATTTCCCTGAAGGACTGCTCCTTGATGTTGCCCATCACCATGTGGAGGCAGGGCGACACCGTGCCGTCCGGCAAAATCCGGCAGGTCTTCCACAGGGAATTGCATTTCTGGGGAAAAGGATGCTTCAGGTCAAAATAGTAAGGTTCGATCAACTCCCGTGGCAGTTCCGGATGAAAAATCAGTTTTATGCGGCCCCGGGCCTGGCTTCGGGCGTTTTCCACCCCCGCCAGGAGTTGGGGCAGATCCTCCCGGGTGATCTCGCTTTGATAGTACTCCCCTTCCGGGAGGGAAGGAGAAACCAGATCCAGTCCATGAACTTGGGCGAATTCGGGGGAGAGGAGGCGGTTGTGCACGGCCACGTTGGCCGAGGAATTAAAATCCGTATGCAGCAAGTGCAGGAAGTCCGCTTCCAGGTCCAGGGCCAGAGGCACCATCTGGTCTAGGACCCCCAGGGTATCTTTGCAGATGACACTATTGATAAAGAGGATGGGGCCGGGGCGCTTCAGTCTTCTCCGGGCTGCGACCACCGCCCTGATCCCTTCCACCGTGCGCCGGAAGGCCGACTTCCCCCGGACGCGGTCATGCGTCTCCTGGGGCCCGTCTACCGAGACGTTGATCAACTCCACTCCCAGGTCCACCAGGAAGTCGGCCGCCTCCGCCAGGCGGATGCCGTTGGTTTGCAGATTCACCACGAAGCCCCGTTTCTTGGCCGCCAGCAAAAACTCCGGGAAACCGCGATAAAGCAGGGGCTCTCCGCCGGTGACATATAACCGCGGCCGAAAACCTTTAAACTGGTCCAGGAGGTTAATCCAGACCTCCAGGGGCAACTCCCGGGCGGGGTCATACCAACTGAGTTCGTCGGAGGCCCCGTTATCCTGCCGGTGCTGGATGCACATGCGGCACTTCAGGTTGCACCTTCTGGTCAGGTTGAGATGCAAATATCCCGGCAGGGGGCTCCAGGTGGGGAAGAAGCGGCGATTAATGTTAATGCCCACTTTGTGGCGATAAGCCTCCCACCCCATGGTGACCAGCATGTTGGGGTTGCGGCGTATCAGGCCGACAAACCGGTCGAATAAAGGCCTTTCCTGTTTATTTTCCACAGCCTTAGCTGACATAGCTTCCGTACTCAGTCATTAACACTCCCCTGCCAGGCGAGTGGTCTCAAAGGTTTACAGCACTGCCGGCATAACGGCTGGAGAAATGCCCTGGATTCATATCAGGTCAATTCTGGAAATACGAGGCGCAGG
This sequence comes from Desulfobacca acetoxidans, assembly GCA_020723225.1. GTDB lineage: Bacteria > Desulfobacterota > Desulfobaccia > Desulfobaccales > 0-14-0-80-60-11 > SURF-52. Next base: position 4,438 of record DYJG01000164.1, read on the forward strand.
AAGTATCCGATTCCCAGACGCTCACCCGGCTCACCTTCACTCCGTCCCGGTTCAGGACGGTGGCCAGCCGCTGGTACAGAAACCGGGCCAGATTCTCCGAAGAGGGGTTTTGATTGCTGAACGCCGGCAGTTCATTCAGGTACTTGTGGTCGATCTCCTCCAACAACTCCCGGGTCCGGGCCTTGACCACGCCGAAATCCTGGAGCAAGCCGGCTTCGTCCAGCTCGCTTCCTTGCAGAAATACTTCCACTTTCCAGTTGTGGCCGTGGAGGGCCTCGCATTTGCCATAGAAGTTTTCCAGGCGATGGGCCGCGGAAAACGAAGTAATGATCTTTATTTCATACATATCAGGTCAACTTATGCCCTCTTTAAGGCGGCGCAACCGGGTCTCCGCCCGGAGAATAAAGGCCTTCAGGTCGTTTTGCAGGGCCGCCAGTTCCTTGTGATGTTTTCCCTGGATGGCTTTCAGCTCTTTGAGCCAAAAGTCCAGGATGGCTGTTTCCCGCTGACGCAGCTCATCTTCCACCTTTTGCTTCAATTGTTTTACCAGAGCTTCATTCATAAGCCACCCTGCATATAGCTACTCTAAAACCCGGTTTCTGTCAATCAACCCGGAACCCGGAACCCGGAACTAAAAAAACCGGATGGGCCACCGGTGTCTCCGGGCCAAAAGCCGCAAGCGCCAGGAGGGGTTGACCACCACCGGAAAACCGATATGGCGGAAAAGATGGAGATCCAGGAGATGATCCCCATAAGCAAAAGACCGGCTGAGGTCCAGGCCTTGGGCCCGGGAGAGCTCCATCAGCAGAGTCAGTTTGTTCTCTCCCCGGGGATGAAGGCCGGTGAGTTCGCCGCTAAACTTGCTGCCGTTTTGCCCCACCTCGGTGGCAATAAGCCAATCCGCGCCCAGTTCCTCCTTCAGGGGCAGGGTGAGAAACGCCAGGGAGCCGGTGAGCAGGACGATCTCATGCCCCTGGGCCTGGTGTTCCCGGACGCAGGCCAAAGCCGCTGGGCTCAGGCGAGGAGCGATCTTCTCCCGGTAACACCTGCGGGCCAAATGGACGGTCTCGGCCACCGGCAAGCCCTGGAGATAAGTCTTATCCCGGAACCGCTCCCGGGGTTTTCGGGCCAGGCCCCCCAAAAAAACCAAGGCCCGGCTCACCGGCAGCAGGCCGTGGCGCACCAGATACCGGAAGAAAAGGCGTTCGGTGGCCCCCTGAATCAGAGTCTTATCCACGTCGAAAACGGCGGCAATACGACCCATGGGAGTTCCAATTAAAAAGTAAAAAGTTAAAAGTCCCCATCAATAACTTTTCATGATTTATATCATTATCTTCGCTGGCAAATAAAGCAAAATTGCAAGGTAACGTATCGATAATCCTCATTTTTTAACGGAAATCGGAAAACGGAAAATCGAAAACGGGAAACGGCATTAGGGTCAGGCGGATCTTTTCCCGGAGGCGAAATAGATGCGGCCGTCCAGCACCACCGGAATCCCCCGGAGCACGCAGAGGCCCACGGCCAGCAAAATCAGACCGTGATTCAGGGGCTGCAGGGTTGCCAGGATTTGCGGATTCTCCAAAGCCAGGGCTTGGGTGAGGTAGAGAAAGCCGAAGACCAATGCCTTGGCCAGTCCGTAAAAAGCCCGCATAAAGCGGGAGGCCACCAGAAACCGCCCCCAGGGGGAGTGCATCATGCCGAAGCCTGATTTCCCCTGGGCCAGGGCCGCCCCCCGGAT
>DYJG01000165.1 GCA_020723225.1 Desulfobacca acetoxidans
AAGCATTACAAATGTAGATGTTTCGTAGGGGCCAACCTTGTGTTCGCCCCGGACGTCCAGGGCGAACACAAGGTTCACCCCTACGGCTTACAGCTATTTCTCCAGCCTTAATCCCAATTCCAGCAATTGCTCCGGCTCCACCTTCGATGGCGCCGCGGTCACCGGACAGCCGGATTTCTGGGTCTTGGGGAAGGCGATGACCTCCCGGATGGATTTGGCCCCGCAGAGGATGGCCACCAGGCGGTCGAACCCGAAGGCCACGCCTCCGTGGGGCGGCGCGCCGTATTCCAGGGCCTCCAGCAGGAAGCCGAATTTTTCCTCGGCTTCATTTTGGCCCATGCCCAGCACCTTGAAGAGCTGCTCCTGCAAATCCCGGCGCCAGTTGCGGATGCTGCCGCCGCCGATCTCCTGGCCGTTCAGGACCAGGTCGTAGGCCCGGGCCCGCACCTGCCCCCGGGTGCTCTCATCTTCCAGTAAATGTATATCCTCTTCCTTGGGCGCGGTAAAGGGGTGGTGCACGGCCACGAAGCGGCCTTCGTCCCGGTCGTATTCCAGCAGGGGAAAATCCGTGACCCAGACCATATGGAAGGTGTCCGGAGGGATCAGGTTCTCCCGCTGCCCCAGGTGCACCCGGAGCTGCCCCATGGCGGTGTTGGCCACCGCCGGGATGTCGGCGATGAACATCATCAGGTCCCCTTCTTTGGCCCCCAGGCGCTCGTTCAGGGCGGTTTTCAGGCCGTCGGGGAAAAACTTGGCCAACGGCGACTGCCACTCCGGCGTCAGCTTCACCCAGGCCAGCCCCCGGGCCCCGTAGACCCCGGCCAAATTAGTGAGATCGTCCAGCTCCTTCCGGGAAAGTTTACCCAGCCCGGGGCCGCACATGGCCTTGACGATGCCGCCCTGGGCCACCACCTCCTTAAACTGGCGGAAGTCCGAGTCCGGGATCAGGTCGGTGACCTCCTGCAACTCCAACCCGAACCGGGGGTCGGGCCGGTCCAGCCCGAAGCGGTCCATGCATTCCTGGTGCGTCAGACGGGGAAAGGGCGGCTTGAGTTTCACGTCCAGCATTTCCTTAAAAAGCGCCACCATCAGCCCTTCCACCACCCGCATGACGTCTTCTTCAGTGACGAAGGCCATCTCCAGGTCGATCTGGGTGAACTCCGGCTGGCGGTCGGCCCGCAGATCCTCATCCCGGAAACAGCGGCAGAGCTGATAATAGCGGTCCAGGCCGGACATCATCAGCAGTTGCTTAAAAAGCTGGGGCGACTGGGGCAGGGCGAAAAAATGCCCCGGCATCACCCGGCTGGGCACCAGGTAGTCCCGGGCCCCCTCCGGCGTGCTCTTGGTGAGGATGGGGGTCTCCACCTCGATGAAGCCCTGGCCGTTCAGGAACTGCCGGGCCACCTGCGCGGCCCGGTGCCTGAAGAGGATGTTCTTCATGACGCCGGGGCGCCTTAAGTCCAGGTAGCGGTAACGCAGCCGCAGGGCCTCGGAGATGTCCACCCGGTAGTCTTCCAACTGGAAGGGCGGGGTCTTGGAGGCGTTGAGCAGGCGCAGTTCCTCCACCAGGACCTCGATCTCGCCGGTGTCCAACTGGGGGTTGATCATATCCTCGGGCCTTAAGTTGACCACGCCCCGGATGGCGATGACCCATTCGTCCCGGAGGACGCCTGCCTTGTTATGAACATCCGGGTTGACTTCCGGGTTGAAGACCACCTGGGTGAGGCCGTCCCGGTCCCTGAGGTCCACGAAAATCAGGCCCCCATGGTCCCGGCGGCGCTGCACCCAGCCGGTGAGGACCACTTCCAGGCCCGCATTTGCGGCCCGCAGTTCCCCGCAGGAATGACTGCGCTTTAGCCCTGCTAAAGAATCAAACAACTCAGTTCTCCCAATTCTAAAAGGCTCTTAGTAGCCAATAGCCTGTTGTCTTTTTCTGGCTACTGACCACTGGCTACTGGCTACTACAATCCCGCCAACACCATGGGCAGCAGACTCAACGCCACCTCCTGCTGGTCGCCGGTGGCCATGCGGCGCAGGGTTGCCTTGCCCGTTTCCAGTTCCCGGTCTCCGATGATCACCGTGTAATCCGCGCCCAGACGGTCGGCCAGGGTCATTTGGGCCTTCAGCGACCGGTTCCCGAAATCCATCTCCCCGGCTACGCCCGCCTGCCTGAGGGTTTGCAGCAGGGAAAAGGCCAGGTCCAAGGCCGCGGGGCCCAGCGCGGCCAGAAAGACCTTCTTGCCGTCCCCCTGGCCCAGGTTCTCGGGCAAAACTTCCATGAGCCGGTCTTCGCCGATGGCGAAGCCGATGGCAGGGAGGTCCGGCCCTCCCAGTTCCTTAGCCAGGCCGTTGTAGCGGCCGCCCCCGGCCACCGCGTCCTGGGCCCCCAACCCCACAGCCACCACTTCGAATGCGGTGCGGGTGTAATAATCGAGGCCCCGGACCAGCCGGGGCGCTTCCTCGTAGGTGACCCCGAAGCGGCTCAAGAGCTCCAGCACCCGGTTGAAATGCGCCAGGCAATCCGGGTCGAGATAATCCCTTAAGACCGGCGCGTCCTTCAAAATCTCCCGGCAGTGCGCGGACTTACAATCCAGGACCCTCAAGGGGTTGGTGGTGCGCCGGCGTTGGCAGTCCTCGCACAGCCCTTCTTTATTAATCAAAAAGAGGCCCAGGCCCGCCTTGAACTTCGCCTGGCACTCGGGGCAGCCCAGGGAATTGACCAGCAGGCGGTTCGCCCCCAACTGCACCTTTTTCAAAATTTCCATCAGGAGCAGGATGACTTCCGCGTCCAGCTCCGGAGCGTCGCTCCCCAGGGCCTCGCAGTTGATCTGGTGAAACTGGCGGTAGCGCCCCTTCTGGGGCCGCTCGTAGCGGAACATGGGCCCCAGGGTATATAATTTTTTGACGCCTGCGCCTTGGTCCAGGCCGTTTTCCAACACCGCCCGGAGCACCGAGGCGGTGGCTTCGGGCCTGAGCGTCAGTAAATCCCCGTGGCGGTCCGGGAAGGTGTACATCTCCTTGCCGACGATATCGGTGTCGGCGCCGATGGCCCGGGCGAAAAGTTCGGTGCGCTCCAGCAGCGGCAGACGGAGCTCTTTATAGCCATAAAGGGCAAAGGCCTCCCGGGCCGCTTTCTCCACGGCCTGCCAACGCCCGGTCTCCGGCGGCAGAATATCCCGCATGCCCCGGATGGCTTTAATTTTCCCCGCCATCTCCAAACTCACTTTTAAAATGATAAAAATAACCTTTAGATTAAGGGGATGTCAAGGTGATTTCCTCCAAGGAGACGGCAAGTCCATTGGCAAAAAACCCACCAATAGGATCGCAAAAAGATTGATAGGAAGGTTACTGTAGCAAGGCGGGGGGCTCAGTTGAACCTAATTGCTAAGTATATTCTCGAATTCTTCTAAAATTTCCAAATGAAGATCCGTTTGCAAAGGGGCAGCTGAATAATAGCGATTTTCCCCAAACGGAACATCCGTTAATCTCTCGAATCTAAAAGGTCCTGGTGGATTTATTATGTTTGGATTAGTCCAAAGTTGAATACCGGCTGTCTCAAATGAAATAGGGTTACTCTCATGCCCAACAATTAACGAGGTTATTTTTTTTGCAAAGTTAACCAATTTGGGATTAAGAGTGTTTAAAGATTTATCAGTTTGTACTACCAATTCACTGACATATAGTTTTGTTCTAAGTACATCATTATAAGGCATAAAGCCAAATTCAGTAGATATCCAATTAAGAAATTCATCAAGGAAAACATCTGAATCATTAGTTGATGATCTTGTGTCCGCAATCAAGCCATCATTATAAATAGAAAGATCAACCCTTAAATTTTGTTGATCTTTCTGAAAATTGCCTAACCCAAACCTTACTTCGTTGGTTTCTTTATTAATTTTATCTATGGTCGGAGATAACTCCATAAATCTGTATTTTTGTCCGATAATTGGAATAAGAGATATTAGATCGAGGCCACGAGGGTTGAGGTCGAGTAAGTATATAAGCCATATAGATCGTGCTTGTTTAACCGAAAGCAGCCTCATTTGATTGCTCTTCCTTTAATTGTTGTTTAAATCCCTTCGGCACCATTTCTTCTTTCTGGGCCTTAAGTTGGTCTCTATTGGCTTTCCGAGCTACCATTGGAATTACATTCCTATGTCTAAGGTCATTGCTACGCGCGAGATCATCGTTTGCTTTTTTGACTGCCAGGGCAGTATCCTCTTCTCCTTTCTCTATGAAAATCGGGTCGTTTTTAAAAGATGGCCGCATAAGCGCATTACGATTAATCTGGTCAATATCCTTCAGCCGATTGCCAAAACTTTCAAATGAAACACGTAGAGCAAGATCAAAGGTCTCTGCCAACTTTCGCAATGTATTGATACTCCAAGAAGAATAATTCACGTTTTCCATAACGGAAATTCTTGGCTGTTTCATTTGGGCATAACGAGCTAAATCTTCTTGAGTCCAACCGCGCTGTTCGCGAAGTACTTTGATTTGTGTGGCAATGCTTACATTTAAAAACTCATCGACATAACCATGTCGATAGTCTTTATCTTTAAATGATTCCTTAAGCTTTTTTAACAAATCGGTCATGCTTACACCTTCTTTCCGGATGTTTTTGCAGGTCTAATCGATTTGCTTCAGCCCTATCAAGGGCATCTTTGGGCAGATATTTTCTGTTTTTCTCAATTGCCCCAAACAATAAAGTATATTCGCTTAGCATGGCAAAAGGGCCACGACATAATAGCGGTCGTAAGGCTAGTTGGCCGTTAATAGCAATTTCTAAGATATGTCTCTGTCGCGTACTTTGCAACATTCGGGGGAAAAGGCTGTCCCCCTCTTTCATTAGCAAATCTATTCTAAGGTCTAACCTGCTTCGATCTTTTCTGCTCATTGGCAGGCTATCTGCCCACTCGTGGATCACATTTCTCCCATGGTGATCGAGATAGTCGAAAAGCTGCCTATGGCTGTTTATACTCATATAATATAATAAAAATATTATAAAGCAAGGAAAATTTGATTGACGTCATATAATATATTTATTATATTTGCAAAAAAATGGCTTACCGTACAGGGCTTTAGTGGCCAGAACGGTAAGCCATTTGGGGGGCCGGTACCTCAATGGATAGAGGAAGCGCCTGCTAAGCTCTGTGATGGCGGTTCGAATCCGCCCCGGCCCGCCTTTCTTCCTAATTAATTATTTTTTCTGGAAAAGTCAATTTTTTTCTTGAAAATGCATTACCTACTAAAAATTATCTTGTAGAGAGGTCGATCCCCTCCATATTTATTTCTTAAATTTTTTCGGCAGGAAGAATTGATGGTGGGCCGTGCCCACTCTCCCTCCCCAATTTCCCCTTGACAACCCGGAGCCGCCCCGATAAATTATCCAAAAAGAAAAATCCCCAGGCAATCCGGAACCCGGTGCGAATCCGGGGCGGTCCCGCCGCTGTAATCGGGGACGGATGAGGGTTCAGGCTGAATAAGCCGGCCACTGCCGGGTTAACAAACCCGGTGGGAAGGCTGACTCTCTCCGGCTGATCCGAGAGCCAGAAGACCTGCCTGGAGGAGAGTAAGGCTACTCCTGATGGTAAAGGGAGTTCCATCTGACAAGGTGGGACTGCCTTTTTTTTATGGTCTTCGGTCTTTGGTCTTTGGTCTTCGGTAAAAGCAAACAGAAAGTGCCTTTTACCACGGAGACACAAGGAGATTGAAACTTATTAATAATCCAGGTTTTATGACCAAAGACCGAAGACCAAAGACCAAAGACCGTCTTTAACAGCTTTCCCCCCGGCGGCCGTCGATGACCATCCGGCCGGCCGGTAAACCACGGAGGAAGGAGGACAATAAATGGCCAAAGACAAGAGTACCAAGAAACCCATCAGCATCCGTTATACCTGTGCGCCCGACGGCGACCAGGTGGGTCTGTCCCACTACCTGATGGCGGACGCCAAAAAGAAGTAGGACATGTCCCAGGCAATTTCACCTTTATGGGGTCCGTCCTCGGCTTCTGTCAATGCCGGGGCCGGGCCCCATTTCGATGTTCTGGAGGTGGGCCACCCGGATTACGTGGCTCTGATCAACGCGGACACCGCTTTTTGGGTGCTCTCCCCCCGGGCCGAGGCCCTGGATTATCTGTTGGGCGGGGAACTCC
>DYJG01000166.1 GCA_020723225.1 Desulfobacca acetoxidans
GCCACCGGCGCGGGCCGGCTTGCCGCCCGGTCCGTGCTTACCACCGCCAACCTAAATCCGGACGGCAGCACTTCCATAGGCGGCGGTTTAATCAATGGGAGTTCCGTTCTCGATGGCGGCACCGCCGATTCCAGGGCCTTAGTGGTCCTGACCGACGGCCGCCAGAACACTGCCCCCGATATTCCCGCCGGCACCGCCGTAGTGGTCGCCAAGACGCCTCGCCAAAGGGTGTTTGCCGTTGGTTTGGGCTTAAACCAGCTTGAGGACAGACTCCTGCAGATTGCCAGCGTTACCAACGGCACCGCGCAAATTACCGGCGACCTCGTGGACCAACGGGAATTCCTGCTGCAAAAACTCTATGTCCAGATTTTATCCGATATCAATGATGAGGCCTTCGTACGCGATCCCAAAATGGTCGCCAACCCCGGCGATCGCCAGGCAACGACAATCCTGTTGGGCGAGGTGGATATCGCCGCCGATTTTATTATCGTGTTCCGCAAAACCTATGCCTTTCCCAAATATGTGCGGATCGAGCTTGAGGCCCCGGATGGCACAATCCTTAAGGAAGCCGATATGGCGGCCATGCCGAATGTCGATATCGTCAAACGAGAGAGCCATATCTATTACCGCTGGCAATTCCCCGTGTTTCCCGGCAAGCCGGAAATGCATCAAGGCCCCTGGCGGGTTTGGGTCGAAAACCTGGCTCATGGCGAGTATTTTAACGCCGGGGTTTTTACTTACTCGGTGATGGCCAAGACCCGCAGCGACTTCCGTCTGGGGGGGCGCGTGGTGCAAACGAGCTTCTCACCCGGTTCGCCCATGGAAATCATTCTTGAACCGACTCTCTACGGCCTCCCGGTCCAACTTAATGAGCCGGTCCGGGTCCAGGTCACCCGTCCCGATGGAGTCATCCGCACCCTGACCCTGTCTGCCGACGAATTTGGCGGTTATCGCGCTACCTTCACGGACACGGGTCTGGTTGGGCCTTACCCGATAACCGCCGAGGTCTTTGCCACCACCCCCGCCGGCTACACGATTACTCGGTTTCGGCAAATGACGGGCCTCATCTATCTTCCCGTGCAGACCGATGGCTGGGGAGATTCAGGCGAGGAACTGTGCCGGGAAGCCAGCAGGGCTGTGGAAGTCTTGCGCAAACTCATTGAATGGTGCTGTAAACAGAGAAAAGGAGACCTTGATCTGAAGGTTTTGGGCCGGGCGTCAAAGAAGGACCTCATCGCCGAGATAGCCCGGCGGGTTGAGGAGGAGAAGGATTGAGGCCAAGAAAAAAACGCCGCAGGGTGACCCCTGACAAGTTGAATCCGGCGGCAACCTTTACACCGGGAGAATTATCTCCTGCAGGTGAGGGTCTTTAAGCAGATGGGGGCCGGTCCCGGCAAAGGTGATGCGGCCCCTTTCCTGGAGGTAGGCTTTCTCCGCCACGTTTAACACCCGCTGCATGAGCTGCCCGGAAATCAGGAGGGTGGCGCCCCCCTGCCTGAGATCCCGGAACGAATCGCAGAACCTTTGCACCAGCTTGGGACTCAGCCCCATGAAGGGTTCGTCCAGCATGAGAAGGCGGGGCGCGGACATGAGGCCCCGGCCCAGGGTGACCATGCGCTGCTGGCCGCCGCTCAGAATGCCCGCGGGGGAGCGCAGCCGGTCCTTGAGTTCCGGAAAGATTCGGCAAACCCGGTCCAACCCGGCCTGAAGCTCCCTGCGCACCAGGTAGGCCCCCACTTCCAGGTTTTCCAAAACGGTCATCGCCGGGAAGACCCGCATCCCCTCCGGCACGTAAACCACCCCCCGGCGCACCATTTCCCAGGCCGGCAGGGTCTCCACGGACTCCCCCGCGAACAGGATGCGGCCCGCCACCGGCCGCTGCAAGCCCGCCAGGGCCTTCAGCAGGGTGGTTTTACCCGCGCCCTCGATGCCGACGATGGCCACGATTTGGTGGGGGAGGAAGCTTAAGCTCAAATCCCGCAGCACCCGATTTTTCCGGATAGTGACCGAGAGGTGCTGGACTTCGAGCAGAGGGGAGGAATTTACTTCAGCATCCATCAGGCGCCTCCGCCGGCGTTGGCGCCGTACCGGGTCCCCAGGTACGCGGAGACCACTTCCGGGTGGCGGATCAAGGATGAGGGCGGCCCCTGGGCGATGATCTCCCCCCGGTCCAGGGCCAGGAGCCGGTCGGCCACCGCCTCCAGGAGGGTGAACAGGTGGTCGGTGAGGAGCAGCGTCAGCCCCCGGTCCCGCAATTTGAGAAGCCCCGCGGCCAGGCGCTGCACCGCAGCAAGGCTGAAGCCCGCGGCGATCTCGTCCAGGAGCAAAAGCCGGGGCCTGGTGGCCAAGACCCGGGCCAGTTCCACCAGGCGCTGCTGGGCCAGGGGCAGATCCCGGGCTAAGGAGTGCCGCCGCTCCAGCAGCCCCACCAGGAAGAGGCAGTGGCCCGCTTCCTCCAAGGCCCGGGGGAGAGGAAGGCGCGGCTCCCGGCGCAGCCAGGCGCCCATGAGGACGTTTTCCAGCGCGCTCATGTCCGGAAAAATTTGGGGGGATTGGAAGGTCCGGGCCAGACCCGCCCGGCCCAGGCGGTCCGGGGGCCAGGCGGTGGTCTCCCGGCCGAAGAAGACCACGCTGCCGGAGTCGGGCCGCTGCCAGCCGCTGATGATGTTGAAGAGAGTGCTCTTCCCCGCGCCGTTGGGGCCGATGAGGCCCAGAATCTCCCCTTCCCCCAGGGAAAAAGAGACCTCCCGCAGAACCGTTTGGTCCCCAAAATATTTTTTGATCTGCCGAACTTCTAGACAGACTTGGGATTCGCTGCCAGCCATGCGGCAATTCCCCGGGGAAAAAAGAAAATCGTCAGAATGATGACCAATCCGTAGAGTGCGGAATGGCCCATGGGAAACAGGGGCATGAGTAAAAGCTGTTCCAGGGGATAGAGGATGAACGCTCCCAGGACCGGCCCCCACACCATTTTCGAGCCGCCGAAGAAGCTGAACACCAGCGGCAGGACCGATAGGTGCAGGTTAAAGACCAGGGCGGGCTCCACCAGGCCCATAATATGGGCATAAAGCCCGCCGCTGAGCCCCGCCAGGTAAGCGCTGAGCAGCAAGGCCCGGCCCCTTTCCCGGTGCGTGGCGACGCCCAGGCTTTGGGCCGCGGTTTCGTTTTCCCGGATGGCCCGCAAGGTCCATCCCCACCGGGAATGGATGCTCTGCCGGTGCACCGCCGCCGCCAGCAGCATGACTCCGAGCAACAGGTAGTACTGGGCCTGGAGATTCAGGCCGAAATCCATCTCGAAGTCCCCCAGGGCCAGGGCGGGCAGGCGGTCCAGGCCCACTATCCCCATGGAGCCGTGGGTGAGGCGGTCCCAATTGTCCACCACGGTTTTGGGAATTTCCAGAGCGGCCAGGGAGGCCAACCCCAGGTAAACGCCCCGGAGGCGCTGAAAACCCCAGTTCCAGAAAACGGCAAACGCGACGCCGGCCAGGGCCCCCAGCGGCATGGTCAGCAGGGGCGACCAGTGCCAGTAGTGGTTGAGAAGCGCGGAGGCATAGGCCCCCAAGCCGAAAAAAGCCGCGTGCCCCAGGGATATGGCCCCGGAGAGGGCGTAAATGTTCCAGGCCAGGGCCAGGGTGGCATAAAGACAGGTCAGGCCCAGCACCTGCTGAAAATGCGCCGCGTCCGGGAAAAGAAGCGGCCATCCGGCCAGAAGCAGGACCGCGGCCGCGGTTAGCAGCAAGGAATAGTGAGCTTTACCCATTCTCTTTCTTCAAAGAGATTCCCTCCGGCCGGAAGTGGAGGAGCAGGAGGAGCAGGGCCGCGCCCACCAGTTCCCGCCACTTGCTGCCCAGGGCAAAAACTGCGGCTGATTGCGCGAGACCCAGAAGCCAGCCCCCCAGGAGAATGTTCCGGGTCCGGCCCAGGCCCGCAAAGATGGTGACCACGATGGCGATCATGGTGGCCTCGACGCCGGCCGCGGGATAAAGGTACATGTTTTGCGCATAGAGCGGCCCGGCCAGGCCGATGAGCAGACCTCCCAGGCCGAAGGCCGCCAGCGCCATCCGGTTGACGTTGATCCCGGCCATCTGGGCCGCTTCCCGGTCCTGGATGGTGGCCCGCAGGGCCTTGCCCAAAAAGGTGCGCTGCAGCACCAAGTGGACCGCGCCGGTGGCCAGCAGCGCCAGGATGATAAGCAGCACTTGTTGCCAGGGAAAGCGCATGTCCAAACCGGGTATGGCCGCTGCCGGCCAATCTGTTTGCAGCAGACGGTAGTCCGCGGAAAAAGCGGCCAGCAACAGATTTTGCAGCAGCAAAGCCAGGCCCAGGGTCACCATCAGGGTATTCAAACCATAGGGTTCCGGCAGCCGCCGCAGCAGGAAGTGCAGGGGCATCGTCAGCCACATGAGAGCCAGGGAGCAGATGAGCAGAATCCAGAAGAAAGGCATATGGAAATATTGCCACAGGGTAAACGCCAGGTAGCCGGAGAGCAGGATCATCTCGCCGTGAGCCAGGTTGAAGGCCCGGCCGGTGCCGAGGATCAGGGAAAAACCCAGGGCAATCAGGGCGTAAAAAGAACCCAGGAAAAAACCGGAAAAAATGATGGGGACCCCGACCCACATGGCGACAAGCTCCTCGGGCATGAGACTAACATCTTTGGCGGGAAAGGTCGAGGGAGGGCGATGGATATAAATCAGGGCATTAATTAAAGGGTCTCACGCCAAGACGCCAAGGCGCAAAGACGCAAGAAGTTTTAATAATTATAATTCTTGGCGCCTTCGAGGTATTTTGCGGCTTTGCGTGAGGTAATCATTCCCCCGCCTCAGCGTCCGGCCAGGCTTAAATCCACCCGGCCCGCGGCCCGTTCAGGGGGATAGACCACCACCAGCCGCCGCTTTTGAATCTGCACCACCACATGCCGGTAATGCCGGGGATCGCCGTGTTCATCAAAGGCCAGCCGCTCCATGGGCAGATTCAGGTCGAGCTTGGCCAGAGCCTTGCTGACGGCCTCGCCCGTGGGCCGGGCCCCTTCCTTGAGAACCGCCTCGATGGCGGCCAACAAGACCCGGGCGGAAGTGTAACCGTGCATGGTGGTGGTGTTGGGCTCTTTGCCGAACCTTTTCCGGAACCCTTCCACCAAGGCCCGGGACGCGTCTTCGGTCCCCGGCAGGGTGATGCCCGGATTCCAGGCGCAGGTGCCGAAAAGCCCTTCGGAGTCCGGCCCCACTTCGTCAATGAAACTCTGGTAGGCCACCCCCCAGGGAGCGATAACGGCCTGCAAACCCAGTGGCCGCTCCCTTAATTGCCGCGCCAGGATCAAGTTGTCGGCATAAAAACCGCCGCTGACCAGAGCTTCCACCTTAGCCGGTGGTAATTTCAGGAGAAACATGGAGAAATCCGGCAAGCCGGGGCGGAATTTTTCCTGGAGCACGATATCGCCGGACATATGGCGCAGATCGGCCCGGACCCGGTCGGCAAATTCGGTGGCCCCCGGAGAAGCCGCGTGCATCAGGGCCACCCGCCGGATCTTCAGGGTTTGGGTGAAAAAGCGGCACAAAGGCTGGACAATGCCTTCCATACGGGAAACCCGGAAAAAATAAGGGTTTTTCTTCCCCGCAATCTCCTCCTGGAGACTGGCCGAAGCCACAAACGGCACCCGGTGCCTGGCTGCCTGCTGGCTGATGGGCCCCACCAGCGAATCCACGTAACCGCCCACCAAACCGGTCACTTTCCCCCGAAAGATCAAGTCCTGGGCCTGGTTGACCGCCACGTCCGGCTTGCTCTGGTCGTCCCGGCTGAGGAGTTCCACGCGCTGTCCCGCCACCCCGCCCCCGGCATTGGCTTCCTCCACTGCGTAAAGGATACCCTGGTGGATTTCCAGGCCGTGTTTGGCCAGATGCCCGGACAGGGGATTAATCTCCCCAAGCCGGATTTCCTGGGCCGCGCCGAGGGGCAGGGCGGTCAAGAAAACCGGAGCGATCAGGAGTAAGGCGATTAGAGGGACCCGGACGGCTGGCCGGAATCTTTGCGGTTTCATAGATTGGTAATACCTTACTGCCCGGTGAACTTGGGTGGGCGCTTGTCCAGGAAAGCCGCGATTCCCTCCCGTCCGTCCGCATTGCATGCCATGGCCGCAACGCCGCGGGAT